>CAZHIV010000047.1:0-6287 GCA_964532675.1 uncultured Planctomycetaceae bacterium | reverse complement strand
CACGTTCTCGTTGGGATGGAGCGAACTGGCGGCCGGATGCGTATCGACCGCGCCGATCTGCCACGTGGCACCGTGGTCGTCGCTGAACAGGATGTGCGCGCCCCAGCTCTCCTGGTCGCGCTCGCGGTGGTCTGAAGGGATGATGAGCCGTCCGGCGTGCTCGCCACGCTCGCACTGGATGCCGTGTACCGGCCCCGTGGCGTACCAGCTCCAGGACGGGTCCATTGCCGTCTCGCTGATCTCGCGGCGGTCGGACCACGTGACCCCATGATCGTCGCTGAACGTGACAAATACGCGGGCATTGCTGCGCGTGAACGCCAGCCAGATCCGTCCCGGATGTTCCGGGTCCAGGCGGTCGACGACCGGAGTCGGATTGCCGATCCACACGCCGGCCGAGGGATTATCCCATTCATCCTGCACGAGCTGCATCGGGCCCCAGCTCTGGCCGTTGTCGCGACTGCGCTTGAGCACGATGTCGATATCGCCGTGATCGCCGGGACCGTTCTTGCGTCCTTCGGCAAAGGCCAGCAGGTCGCCGTTGGCGTCCCGCACAATCGCCGGAATGCGGTAGGTGTGGTAGCCGTCGTGGCCCGACTGGAAGACGCGATTTACGACGACATTGGCAATCGCCGTCTCCACCACAATGGCGATACATAGCGTGGTCAGCACCTGAGAAATTGCGAGCGGCAAATGGTTTCGATGTGGTTTCATGCCGCAACGCTACCAGTCGCGCTTCCAGTAATCGCGCCATGTGAACTGGCCGTCGCCGTCGATGTCGTAATGAGTTCCATCCTGCTCGCTCACGTGCGCTATTTCATACTGGGGCGCCCCGATTTGCTGTAGCACACGCAATTGATAATCGATGCACTCCAATTCCCTCATCTGCCCGCACCATGCATCGTCGGGAACGGGTTCGCCGTGAGCATGACGGTACTCATGGTACAGCTTGGAGTGATACATATCGTGGGCAATCACACCCGCGCACCAAGTGACCGAGTGACAAGCCGATCTCGCGCTAAGATCGAATGTGGGTGGATCGGCATAGGCGCGCATCCCTGAACGCCGACGCTTCTGGATTCGCTTGACGTACTGCTGGGTCAGCGCAAAAGCCTCCGGAGATTTGTCGCGCAGCAGCGCGAGCGAAGTCTCGACTCGCTTGATAAAATCGTTATCGCCCCGAATATGGATGCCGTCGAATGCCGCTTCGGGTGTAGTCGGTAAACACCAATAGCCGATCGCCGCCCACAGACCAATCATCAGGCCGACGGCTAAACATCGGCAGCTACTGCGTACCACCGGCATTTGTCATCTCCAAGAGTGAAGGGCAGTTTATTTTAGCAGCCACTGAGCGGCTCTGCCGAACCCTTTATTTCTCGCTAGTTGTCAGCCGGTTAGCCGCCCGTCACAATGCACTTGCGCCGTCACTTGCGGCTTAGCGTCTTGAAATCCATTGCTTTCTGCTCCCCGGCTCTCCACCATGCCCCGCATCACCGTCCCCGAGTTCACCGGTTTCAAACGGGCCGGTCGCAAGATCGCGATGGTCACCGCGTACGACTATCCGCTGGCCCGGCTCGTGGACGCCGCCGGGGTAGAAGGGATCCTCGTTGGCGATACCCTCTCGATGGTTGTCCAGGGCCACGACAGCACACTGAGCGTGACGCTCGATGAGATGATCTATCATGCCGAGATGGTGGGCCGGGCGGTGGAAAACGCCCTGGTGATCGTCGACATGCCCTTTCCGAGTTTTCACCTGGGGACGCATCGGGCCATCGAAAACGCCGGCCGTATTCTGAAGGAGAGCCGCTGCCAGGCCGTGAAGCTCGAGGGCGGCGTCGAGCAGGCCGAAACCATCGCCGCGCTGGTCGGGGCGGGCATCCCGGTGATGGCCCACTGCGGCCTGCGGCCGCAAAGTGTCCACACGTTGGGCGGTTACAAAGTGCAGCGCGACGAGGCCGAGCTGCTGGCCGACGCCAAGGCCGCCGAACTAGCCGGTGCGTTCGCCATGGTCCTCGAGTGCATCCCCCGCGGCCTGGCCAAAAAAATCACCGACCACGTCGCCATTCCCACGATCGGCATCGGTGCCGGCGCCGACTGCGACGGCCAGGTGCTCGTGCTCCACGACCTATTGGGCCTCACCAGCGGCTACATTCCGCGATTCGTGAAAGCGTATGCCGACCTGACGACCGAGGCCACCCGGGCCGTTACCCAATATCGCGACGAAGTGCGCGATGGCACCTTCCCGGCGAAAGAGCACGGCTACGACTGAGCCGAAACGGCGGCTGCTCTTCCACTCCTGGCGGCGCACGGTGATTCGAGGGGATTGGAATATTGGCGCACGGTCGAGCGGTAATCAAAATGGAATCGTCCCCTCGATTCCACGGATTGCAGACATGCGCGCCTCTTCTCTGTCACACCCGCCGGCAACGCAGCACATGCGACGGGCTCCCTTCGCGATCGCCGCCGGAATGGTCCTGCTGCTCGCGGCCAGCTGGTGGCCCGCGGCGCCTGCCGTCTCGGGCATGGCGCTCATTGCGCTCGGAGCGACGCTTACAACGATTGAGCGTTTCAAGGACACGGCCACACTGCGCGGACTCGTGGCGGTCCACTTGTTCGTCTACGTGAAATTGTACTTGCTCTTCGTGGCGGCCACCTGCCACTTTGCCATGTCTGGGCAAGCCGTCGGGCTCAATCTGGCGCAAACCCTGGACCTGGTGGCGAGCATCGGCATCATGGCCGTTGTGCTGCGAAGGTCGCTAGTCGCGATATTCGCAGAAGGTGCCCCGGCCCGTTGAGGCGGCCATTACTTCCCCGCCGCCGAGTCGCCCCAGAGCGTGAGAATCAGCCGCCGCCTGCCGCCTTGGCGGCGGTGTTCGCAAAGGTAGACCCCTTGCCAGGTGCCCAAAGCCAGCGAGCCATCGGCGACCGGGATCGTCAGGCTGCTGCCCAGGAGCGAGGCTTTTACGTGGGCCGGCATATCGTCGGGACCTTCGCAGGTATGGCGGTAGGGAAAGTCCTCCGGGGCCAGTGAGGAAAGCGAGGCTTCCAGGTCGGCCGGCACATCGGGGTCGGCGTTTTCGTTGATCGTCAAGGAAGCCGACGTGTGCTGGATGAACACGTGCAGCAGCCCAACCTGGATCGCCGCCAGTTCTGGCAGCGCGGCGACCACCTCGCGGGTGACGAGATGGAGTCCTTGCGGACGCGCCGAGAGCTGGATGTCGCGTTGAATCCAAGCCATTTTGAGGGGTTTCCGCGGGCTGGCGCGTGTTAGTCCTACTTCGGGCGAAAATAATTTTACATTTTGGCGCGAACCCTAATCCCGACAGGAGCATACTAACCTAATGGCGGCTAGGCGACAAAATGGCCAGTTGACCTGCGCCCGCATGTGGGCATCGCCATTTACCTAAACCGCAAGGTTTTATGGCCACAGCCGGAAAGCGGTGAGGAGAGCTCGAATAGTAGTTGTTAAAAAACTTGACATTCGCTTTCAGTCGACAATAATCGGTTGGGTAAGGCAGTTTCGACTGCCCGGCTGGCCGCCCTCCGACGACACATCCCGCCTGATTAATCCCTTGGCCGGCTGCGAAGTGGATTCTCGCGCTCGTGGCACCTAAAGGACGCCAATTGCCACGCGGCCAATGCCATAGGCCATTCCACGTTTTCGATTTAGGAGTTGACACATTCATGCCCGATCCCACGCTCAAAAATGTCTTTGAGGCGATCCTCAAGTATGGCCACGACGAGGATTTTGCCCCGCAATCCGACGAAGATTTCAAGGCCACCCAGGCTCCGGCCGGTACCCGCGAGAAGCTGGAAGTGCTAGCGGAACGGGTCCGAAGCGGTCATCCGTTGTGGCACGACGACGACCGCGCTGACTACAGCGGCCTGACCGGCGCGATCCGCCCCCGCGATTAGCGGAGCGATTGTCGCTGGCCGTGTCCCACGCAGTAACAAGGATTTAGCAAACTCCGCCGCAGTCCCGCCAACGACTGCGGCGGAGTTGTTTATTGCGCTCACAGAAGTTGATGTGGCGCGGGTGGCTGCTCACGCCTGTGGCGATCGGTTCACCGGCATGGAAGCTGCTCTATGCTCATGCTGTCGCTCTGAAAAAGTGCTGAGCCATGTCCGTTCCCGCCATACTTCTCTCCGTCCTGGCCGTCGTCACGGTGGTGTTGGTGCCGGTCGTGCTCGTCGGGAGCATGATCCAGCATTTTCGGAGCCGGGGCAGCGAGAGGCGGGGCGCCGGCGGGATCTCGGCCGGAGTCGGCGCGGCGCTGCAGGAGCTTGACCGGATCATGACGCGGCCGTCGGTCGAGCACCAAGTCGAGGCGGAGCACCAGACGTTGAAGCGCGAGGACGATGCGGGGGGCGAGTAGAATTGCCCTTACCGGAGCCAAACGCAAGCGGTTGGTTAGTCCTCGTCGATGTGGCCGAGGGGGCGGGCGTTGGTGGGCGCGACGCCGGTTAGCGAATCGCCCAGGTCGGCGCGGGCTTCGGCCAGATACTTCTTGAGCCGCCTGGTGATGTTCGGGTGGTCCTTCATCACCGACTTCTGCTCGCCCAAGTCGCGGTCGAGGTTGTAGAGCGCGGCCGGGATGCGGACGTCGGTCGGCCGGGACTGTCGGTAGATGTAGATGTTTTCGTTGAGCAAGTGGTTGTCGGCGCGGAGCTTCCACGGCCCGCTGCGGACGGCGTGTAGCTCATTGCCGAAGTAGTAGAACAGCGCCTTCCAGGGCGTTTTGGCCGCGTCGTCGGTCAGTAGCGGACGGATGTCGTGGCCGTCGATCGTGCGGTCGGCGGGCGGCTGACTGCCGGCGAGCGCGGCGAACGTCGGCAGGAAGTCCATCGTTGCCGCCACCTCGCGGCAAACCGTGCCGCTGGGAATCGTGCCCGGCCACCACATGACGCACGGCACCCGCACCCCGCCCTCGTACGTCGACCCTTTGGCGCCGCGCAGGGGGAACGCCGAGCCGCCGTCTTCGCCGCGCGCGTGCCAAGGCCCGTTGTCGGAGGTGAAAATGACGAGCGTCTTTTCGGCCAGCTTCAGCTCGCGCAGTGCGTCGAGGATCTGGCCGGCGCTCCAATCGATCTCTTCCACGGCGTCGCCGTAGGGGCCGCGCGGAGAGCGGCCCCGGAACTCGCCCGAAGCGGCCAGCGGCGTGTGCGGCATCGCATGGGCAAAGTACAAAAAGAACGGCTCGTCGCGGTGCTTGCGAATGAACGACAGCGCCTCTTCGGTACAGCGGCGGATTTGGTTGTCGCGGTCGATTGGCTCGCCCAGCCGCTCGGCGCCGCGGAGGTAGTAATACGGCTCCATGTCGTTGCTGTAGGGCACGCCGAAGAACTCGTCGAACCCGTGGTGGACCGGGTTGAATTTCGGTGCGTCGCCCAAGTGCCACTTGCCGATCATTCCGGTGGCATAGCCCGCGTCGCGGAGCACTTCGGCAACCGTGACCTCGTTCGCGTTGATTCCGTACTTCGAGTTGGCCCACAGAACACGGCTCGGCGAGACGCGGCCGTCGGTTTGCACGGCTACGGCGTCTCCAAAGCCGGTCCGCACCGGATAGCAGCCGGTCAACAGCGCGATGCGCGACGGCGTGCAGGTCGGCCCGCCGACGTAGAAGTCGGTGAAGCGCCGGCCTTCGTCCGCCATCCGGTCGAGATGCGGCGTGCGGATTTGCTGCGCGCCGAAGCAGCCCAGGTCGCTGTATCCCAGGTCGTCGGCGAAGATTACGATCACGTTCGGCCGGTCCGCGGCGCTGAGCGTGACGCTGCAATGCAAAACACACAGTATGCTGACGGCGATCGATAAACTTCGCATGGTGCCTTTTGGTCAAGGTACGGCTTTTAAGAACTAACAGCGTTCCAACAACACGGCCGGGGTCACAGACCCCGGCTACAGGACATCAGTATAGTCGCGCTTGCGTGCCCCGTCCCGAGGCCTTGAAATTGCTGTAACACGGCGGGAAAGGCGAAAATTTCTCGGCCAAAAGAAAAAAAGGCAGCAGCCGGCGAAAAGGGCCGGCTGCTGCCTCCAGCTTGGAACCGGGTTTGATTACACACTCAATCGCTTGACTTGAGCTTCATCAAACTTTTTTGCGAACGTCACGTCCGCCTCACATCCGGCCGCCGGTCGCCTGAGGGCGAACCGGCCAGCCTGGCGGTTGCATCATCAATTATGGCGGGTCAAATCATCGCCAGGCCGCCAGTTTGTCGCGAGCCCGTCGCCAGCACGGAGCGCTCTTAGCGCTGCGTGCGCGGCGATTGCCGCTCCGCCTGGCTGGCGCCGG
>CAZHIV010000046.1:0-6359 GCA_964532675.1 uncultured Planctomycetaceae bacterium | reverse complement strand
TCCGCGAACGGCTGGTGCTCGACCATCGAGAGCACGATCTCCAACGCCGGACCGCTATACCTGGCATGCACATCGGCGGGCGAGAGGTAACCTTCCGGAATGATCGGCGGCAGGTCGGGGCTCGGCGCGTTTGCGCCGATCCCATTGGGAGGATGCGCCATCGCGGTGCCGCACAGGACTATTAAGCCGAGCACGGCGATCAACGCACTGGTTTTCTGTTTTGTCACGAGCGTTCTCCAATGGGGACAACAGTATTGAACTACATCACGCACGACGGCGCCGACCTAAGCCAGCCGTTCCCAATACGCCCAGCGCGAGCAAGGCGAGGCTGGCGGGTTCGGGAATGCCCAGCACCACCCGCGTCGAACCTAGCGCGGCAGGATTAGACGGATTGGGTGCGGAATTGGGAATCCAGGTAGTGCCACCGTCGAGCGACAACTCCGTAAAGACATCGAAGAAGCTGTCGACGTGATAGTGGGTGCCTTCGTCGGTAACGGTCGTTTCGCCCAGCGACGGCAAGAGCGGGTTTTCGCGGATCAGCACGCCGCCGCCACTCAGGTTCATCGACACCATTTCCGTTTGGAACGTGCCAATTTGATTGCTTGGAGACCGGCCAACGGCGATGGTCTGGACATTGCCCGTCAAGAACACGGGAAACACGGGCGGCAGGCCGTTGTCGGCACAGGCGCCTGCCACGACGTCGTTGCACTGACCAATTCCTTCCACCGAAGAATTAAAAAAGTGACTCTCGCCGGTCGGATCGGTCGTGGTTTGACCGGGTACAAACGGCTGGTGCTGAATTGCGCTGAGTACAATTTCCAACTCCGGGCCGGTGTACATCGCATGCACGTCGCTCGGCGACAGGTAGACGCCATCAGGAGGCAGGTCGGTGGTCGGTTGGTCGACACCGCCTTGTGCCCAGGCGTTTCCGCCGACCAGGAGCATGCTCAGCGCGGCCAACGGAATGTATTTGTGTCGTTTCGTCATAAGCGTCCTCCTCAATCACCTGGGGGTTACAGAAGCGGAGACCGATTCACTTGCGGCGGCGAATCACGACCGCACAGCAAAACGAGCCAAGCGCCAGCAATACCACGCTCGCCGGCTCGCTAGAGTTTCCGGTACCAGACCGCGACCGCTAGGCGCCCACAGGCTACCAGATGGGGAAGGAAGATCAATTACTTTTTCCGAAAAAAAGTGCGAATCGGCCGCGGGCTGCTGGTTGCAAGGTCGACAGAAATCAGGCATTTTAGGCCATAGGCACGGGCCTGAAAGCGATTGCAGCCTATGGCACGCAGGAGAACTCAAAATGACTATCCGAAAATGGAATATCGCCCCGCGTGGGCCTGGTTTCCGCCCAGGAGCCGTCGCCACGGTCCTGTGCCTGGTGACGGTCCATATGCTTTCGGCACGGGGTGCTGGAGCGGAGCCGGTCGCGCTGAAGGCGATGTCGTTCAACGTCCGCTACAGCTTGGGCACGCCTCACGAGGAGGCTGCCGAAAACGACTGGAACGACCCCGCCCATCCACGGCGCGAGCGAGCCGTGCGCGTCGTCCGCGAACAAATGCCCGACGTGCTCGGCGTGCAGGAGGCCCGCGCGAAGCAGGTCGACGACCTGCGCGAGGCGCTGCCGGGATACGAGTTCTACGGCGCCGGCCGCGACGACGGCAAAACGGGCGGCGAGTACGTGGGCATTTTCTATCGCACGGACCGCTTCGCGCGCACTGGGGAGGGCACCTTCTGGCTGAGCGATACGCCGGAGGAGCCCGGTACGACGTTCTCTACGCTGCCAGACGCGCTGCCGCGGATTGCCTCCTGGGTCCGGCTGCGCGACGAGCAAACCGGCCGGGAGCTGCTGGTGCTCAACACGCACTTCGACCACATCAGCCGGGCGGCTCGCCGCAAGTCGGCCGTGCTGATCCGCGAGCGGCTGCCCGCGCTGGCCGAGGGCCTGCCCGCCATCGTGATGGGCGACCTAAACGCGCCCGAGGATTCGGCACCGCTACGGGCGCTGCTTGCCGAGGCGGCCGCCGGCCAGCGGCTGTTCGACTGCTACCGCGCGGTGCATCGCGACCGCTCGCCCGAGGAGTCGACGTTCAACCACTGGCGGGGCACCACCGAGGGCTCGCGGATCGATTTCATCCTCTACACCGAAGAACTCACGCCGACTGCCGCGGCCATCGTCCGCACGAGTTACGACGGCCGCTGGCCGTCGGACCATTACCCGGTGACGGCCACGCTGCAGTACGAGCATCAGGCCCACGAATAAAGCAGAGGGTCGATCGCCGCGCCGAATGCATGCGTTTGCTGCATAGCCGCGATCCCAACGGGTCGCCGGTGAGGGGGCACGCGTCTGCCGGCGACCCGTTGGGGTCGCGGCTAGTGCAATCCTTGCACGTTCACCAGCGGTCATGCACCTGCGCGCGGATGTACTTGTCGTAAACGGAGCGGATGTGCTGCATCGCCGAATCGGAAATCGGCGGCAGGTCGGCGGCGGCGCAGTTTTCTGCCGCCTGCTCCGGGCGCTTGGCGCCGGGGATCGCGCAGGTGACTGCTTCGAACATGAGAATCCAGCGCAGGGCGAGCTGCGTGAGACTCCAGTCCGGCGGGCAGACGGCCTTCAATTCCTCGACGGCCTCGAGGCCGGTGGCGTAGTCGACGCCGGAAAATGTCTCACCGACGTCGAACATCTCGCCGTGCCGGTTGAATTGCCGGTGATCGCTCGACTCGAACTTCGTGCCTGGCCGCAACTTGCCGGTGAGCATTCCGGAGGCCAGCGGGACGCGGGCCAGGATGCCGACGCGCCGCCGCCGGGCCTCGCTGAAGAACAGCTCCGCCGGCCGGTGGCGGAACATGTTGAAGATGATCTGCACAGTTTGAACGCCGGGGAATTCGATCGCCTTGAGCGCCTGCTCGGGATTCTCGACGCTGACGCCGTAGTAATGCAGCTTGCCGGCGGCAACCAGCTCGTCCAACACGCCGAACACTTCGGGCCGATAGTAAACCTCGACCGGCGGGCAGTGGAGCTGCAGCAGGTCGATCGCGTCGACCCCCAAGTTCTTCAGGCTGCGCTCGACGAAGGCGGTGAGGTTGTCGCGGTTGTATCCGTCGGCCGTGTGGGGCTGAAGCCGCCGGCCCGCCTTGGTGGCGACGTGGATTTTCTCGGAGCGCTCGCGGCGGAGCCGGCCGACGAGCCGCTCGCTGTGGCCGTCGCCGTAAACGTCGGCCGTATCGATGAAGTTGACGCCCAGTTCGACGGCGCGGTGCAGGGCGGCGAGCGAATCCTTGTCGTCGATCGTCCCCCAAGTGCCGCCGATCGCCCAGGCGCCGAAGCTGATCGTGGAAACCTGCCAGCCCGTGCGGCCGAGTTCGCGGTATTGCATCGTTCGCCCTCTCTCGCTACGCCCGACGAAAAACACAACCGAACGCGCGAAGTTCGTCGCGCGCGCTCGTGATTATCGCCGCGCCCGAGCGGGCGTACTAGGCTCAAAAGTAGGTCCCGCTTCCCGAACGGGACCTGCGAAGGGGCAAGCATCGCCACTCGCTCAGGTCCCTTCCGGCAGAAGCGACCAGCGAGGAGCCTAGTGCTTTGTCACAGCTAAGGATTGGGTTGCGCAGATCAGCCGCAGGGCGCTAGCCCCCGGTTTTTGCTGCTCCAAACGTGATGCCGTCCCACCGATTCTGTAATTGCTAGCGGTAGGGTGTGTCGAGGCTTGGCGAGACACACCAATTGTGGCGGATTCTGGTGTGTCTCGCGGACTCGACACACCCTACGACTCAGGTCCCTTCCGGCAGAAGCGACCAGCGAGGAGCCTAGATCCGGCCCATCAGCAGGAGGACGATCAGGATGATCACCACCAGGCCCAAGCCGCCGCTCGGATAGTATCCCCACTCGCGGCTGTGCGGCCAGGCGGGCAAGACGCCAAGCAGCAACAGGATCAAGATGATCAAGAGAATCGTGGACATGGAAGTTATAGCCTTTGAGAAAAGAGGATCCGGTACGTTGCCGCCGCCGGGGCGGCGGCGGCCTTTGGGTCAAGTCATTCGTCAGTTTTCTTCCGTCAGTTTTCTTCGACATCCACCTCGATTTCGCCGGTGTCGAGATTCCGGTCGACTTTGACATCGGCCCCGGGCGTTTGCACATCCAGGACTCGCTCCTTGCGTTCGCAACCGGCGAGCGTGAAGGTCGCCAGGCCCGCGACGATCAGGGCGAGGCTCATGCTGAAAAGGCCCTTCGGCCAATTGCGTTGAATCGGCATCGTTTCACTTTTTTCGACGAGTGGCAAACGGGCCATAGCGTTGTCACCGCTGACAATATGACGCCCCGGCGGCCGCCTGTTGTCAAGATAGAGAAGCAAACGGTGTGCCAAATTGTCGGGCCACGGCTGGCCCGAAATGGGGCGCTTTAGTGCGAGATTGCCGGTAAAATACGGCCCAAACCGGCCCAAACCGGCTAACGCCGAGCCGAGAGCTGGTCGCTGCGCGATCAGTTCTGGCCGGCGTCGATGGCGGCCATGGCATCGTCCGGAATATTGAAGTTGGCGGCCACGAAATGCACGTCGGTCGTCGTGCCGAGGCGGTCGTCAGTCGGCTCGTTGTCGTTTAATGGCTACGACGACGACGGTAGCCGAAGAACCCAACGCAGGCGAGGCCGAGCAGAGCGAGGCTGGAGGGTTCTGGAGCCAACGTATGATCGCCCCGAGCTTGTCCTACGATCGGATCACTTGGGCTGTTGATTTGTCCCAGTCGCAAGTAGAGATCGACGGGAGCCGTGGGAGGAAAATGCACATCGCCAAGTGGAGGCAAGTTGGTAATGCCAGGCGCCGTGAGTATGTGCGGATCCCTGTTGTACAAGGTCATCCCGGCCACATCCACCTCGAAGAACACTTCGAAGTAGCTATCACCGGAGATAAAATCAGAGGGTAGCGTCCCCCCGTTAGTCACCACGTTCTCGATTCGGCCGAGAGTCTGGCCCGTCGGGCCGCCAACCCCCCCCCAGAACCCCGCGCCCCCCAGGACCCCATTGTCCTGGCCGATTCTGATCGTGAACGGGCCACCGTTTTCGGTCAGTGTCAAGTCTTTAATCTCGGTGTCGATAAAACCAGTGCCGTCGCCGGGTACAGTATATCCCGTCTCCTCTTCTCGGTGGATGTCAAACGGACCCGATTCTAAATCCAACGTCGTCTCCGGATCTCCTAAGATACTGTAAGTAAAAACGGCGGTGGAGGCGGAAGGAGTGTCCACACCGGCGGCGATTTGCCCGCGGACTTCGCAGCAAATCAAGATGGGAAAGGCACAGCTCAGCAGTGAAGCGAGGACAATCGGTCGGTTGATCATTAGTCTGGCTCCGAAATACGGTGACGGTGCTGCGAGTCGACTTCGTCGAACGGCGACCCCTGGTATAGCAAGTCGCGCCGCTCGCGTCCAACTTATTCCGCGTTTCTCCGATACTTTTCCTGCATTCCAGTTTGTTGGTTCGTGCTTCTCGCTCGCTGCAATGCCTCCACGCCGAGCCGTAACGTACTTGCCATGAGCGACTTAGCTCGCGTCGATGGCGGCCATGGCGTCGTCCGGGATATTGAAGTTGGCGGCCACGTTTTGCACGTCGTCGTGGTCGTCCAGGGCGTCCATGAGGCGCAGCACGATGCGGGCCGTGTCGGCGTCGAGATCGACGGTATCCTTGGGGATGCGCGTGATTTGGCGGACTTCGGTGGCCAGGCCGGCGGCGTCGAGCGCGTCGCAGACGGTGCTGTACGCCTCGGGATCGCAGATGATCTCGAAGTTCTCGCCGGAGCGGCGAACGTCCTCGGCGCCGGCTTCCAGGGCGAGCTCCATCAGCGATTCCTCATCCGTTTGATGGGCTGGAATCTCCAGCAGCCCTTTGCGGTCGAACATCCAGGCGACGCAGCCCGTGGCGCCCAGCTTGCCGCCGGCGAGCTCGAATACTTTGCGGATTTCGCCGGCGGTACGGTTGCGGTTGTCGGTGAGGATGTCGCAGAGCACGGCCACGCCGCCGGGGCCGTAGCCTTCGTAGAGCACTTCTTCGAAGTTGACGCCGCCCATTTCGCCGGTGCCCTTTTTAATGGCCCGGTCGATTGTGTCCTTGGGCATGTTGCCGGCTTTGGCGTCGATGATCGCATAACGAAGGCGCAAATTGGCCGCCGGGTCGCCGCCGCCCGACTTGGCGGCCACCATGAGCGCTTTGGCCAACTTGCTCCAAAGCTTTCCGCGCTTGTTGTCCACCAGCGCTTTTTTGCGAGCAATGTTTGCCCAGTGGGAATGTCCAGCCATGGGGGAGTGTGAGTAGGTGAGTAGGTGAGTAGGTGAGTAGGTGAGTAGGTGAGTCGGTGAGTAGGTGAGTA
>CAZHIV010000045.1:0-8501 GCA_964532675.1 uncultured Planctomycetaceae bacterium | reverse complement strand
ACGAATACGACAAGGCCTTTACGGTAACGATGGGGGGCCGAGAACATACATTCGACTCGTTCGAATGCGCGATCCATGCGCTGGCTCCCGAATGCGCGCACTGCGGCTGCCGGGTCGTCGGACACGGCGTCGAGTCGAACGGGTCGGTGTTCTGCTGCGCGAATTGCGCGGAAACGTCCGGCGTCTCGGGGCTTAAAGACCGCGCTTAGCCGCCAAAGCGCCGTCGGACGAACTCTCGGCGCGGCCCACCCTCATATCTCGGTCGCATCGGCCCGCACTCCGCGCCTGCCCGCAGCCCTTGACTCTGCGCGGTACATAACCGTAAATGGCCGATGTACGCGCGCGTCGGACTATCGTAACACTTCTAGGAGGCTGACCATGGCTACTCGTACGGCGGACGCACTCTGGAAAGGCAATTTGAAAGATGGCGAGGGACGGGTACGATTCGGGACATTCGACAAGCCCTATTCGTTCCAGTCGCGATTCGAGGAAGGGGAGGGGACCAACCCGGAGGAGCTCATCGCCGCCGCTCACGCCGGCTGCTTCTCGATGGCCCTCTCGCATGGCTTGTCGCAGGCCGGCCACGAGCCGAAAGAGGTCCGCACCACCGCGAAGGTGCACCTCGAAAAAACGGACGCCGGGTTCGCGATTCCCCGGATCGATCTGGAAACGGTCGCCAATGTGCCCGGCATCGACGAGGGCGCATTTCAGAAGCAGGCCGAAGAAGCCAATAAGAACTGCCCGGTCTCCAAGGTTCTCGCCGGCGCAAAAATCTCGCTCAAAGCCACCCTGGCGAAATAAACTAAGAGCCTATCCCAGAACCGTCTGCGGAGAAGGGGGACAGGCACATTTTGCTCCGAAGACTCCGCAAAATGAGCCAGTCCCCGACGGTTCCGGCTAAGCAGCATTTGCTGCGCGTTCGCGGTGCCTGCGGCCGTGCCGCGCCGCTGGACGTTCGCGTCGAGATCGTCTCGGAAGAAGCACGGCCATCCTCAAACGTCAGGAAAGTCGCAATGCCTTTACGTCGGTTGCTCCTAATCGTAGTCTTGCTGGCGTGCCACTCCTTCGCCTGCGCGGGCGAGCGGCCGAATATCCTCCTGATTGTCAGCGACGACTTGACCGCCTGCCTCGGCTGTTACGGCAATGAGGTGTGCAAGTCGCCGAATCTCGACCGCCTGGCCGCGGAAGGCGTCGTGTTCGATCGCGCTTATTGCCAGTTCCCGCTTTGCGGCCCCTCGCGCGCGTCGTTTATGAGCGGCCTGTATCCGAACGCGACACGGATGCTTAGCAACAGCAAGTCGCTCGGTAGCTATCGAACGACCAATCCGGCACTAGCGGAGCATCCCAGCATCGGCGGCTTCCTGCGACGCCACGGCTACGTTTCGCTGCGGGTATCGAAAATCTACCACATGGGAGTCCCTGGCGGCATCGAGGCAGGCGAGCCCGGCGGCGACGACCCCGATTCGTGGGACCGAGCGTTCGACGTCATGGCGCCCGAAACGGCCAGTCCCGGCAAGCTCGAGCTTCTCAGCCCCAAGCGGCCGCATTACGGATCGAACTTTGCACGCCTCATCGTTCCCGACGAGCGGATCGCCACGCAAGCCGACTACCTGGCCGCCGACCAGGCGATTGCCATTCTGGAAAACCGGGCGCGCGGGCGGCACGACTCGGGCTTTCTGCGTCCCGAGCAGCCCTTCTTTTTGGCGGTCGGATTCGTCCGGCCGCACGTTCCCCTGATCGCGCCGCAACGACTATTCGAGCAATATCCGGAAGACGATGCCAAACTCCCTCACGTGCCGGAGGGCGACCTCGACGACGTTCCCCCGCCTGCAGCCGCGATGGAAAACGCCCGCCGATACGGCATGGATCGGACGCAGCAAAAGCAAGCCCTTGCCGCCTACTATGCGAGCGTCAGCTTCATGGACGAGCAAGTCGGCCGGTTGCTCGATACGCTCGATCGGCTCGATCTGCGCAAAAACACCATCGTGATTTTCGCCGCCGACCACGGCTACAACCTGGGCGAACATCACTGCTGGCAGAAGCTCAGCCTGTTCGAGGAAAGCACGCGCGTGCCGCTGATCATCGCCGCACCAGGATTCGACGGCTCAGCGGGAGAGCGTTCGGCCGCCCTGGTCGAGCTCGTCGACTTGTATCCCACGATCGCGGAGCTCGCCGGATTGGCAGATCAGGCGCCCAAGAACCTGCAAGGCATCAGCCTGCAGGGCCTCTTGCAACAACCGGCCCAAGCCGGCATTCGCCAAGCCGCCTACACGGTGACCAACCAAAATGGCGAGTCAATTCGCACCGACCGCTGGCGATACAACCGCTGGAAAAATAACTCCGGCGAAAAGTCCTTCGGCCACGAGGAACTGTACGACCACGATGCCGACCCCCATGAGTTCACCAATCTGGCCGACGACGCTCAATACGACGACGTATTGAAAGAAATGCGCCGGCTGCTTCGCGAAAAACGCCAGCAGAGCAAAGGCTGACGCTTTACACGTATTTCGCCGCGGTGCATCATTGAGAATGGCCCCGCGCCCCGCGACGCCGTCTATTCACCGTCTATTCATTCGAGGAGAAAGTGGCATGTGGCTCCGCTGGCTAACGTTCCTGGGGATACTGCTCATTGGTCCTAGCTCCACCGCGAGTCCGGCGGTCGCGGAGCAAGCGCGGCGGCCGAATATCCTGTTCATCTTTTCCGATGACCTCGCCTACCAGGCGATTAGCGCCTACGGCGACAAGCGTCAACTGCTCGACACGCCGAATATGGATCGGATCGCGCACGAGGGCATGCGGTTCGACCGCTGCCTGGTGACCAACTCAATTTGCGGCCCCTGCCGAGCCACGATCCTCACGGGAAAATATTCACACTTCAACGGTGTGTACAGCAATGCCTCCGGTCCATTTGACGGCAGCCAGCAAACTTTCCCGAAGCTGTTGCGGAAGGCCGGCTACACCACGGCCCTCATCGGCAAGTGGCATTTGAAGTCCGATCCCACGGGCTTCGACCATTGGCACATCCTGCCAGGGCAGGGGCGGTACTACAACCCGCCGATGATCGATAATGGCGAGCGCGTGCAGCCCGACGGCTATACGACCGATATCATCACCGACCTGTCGATCGAGTGGCTCAAGAACCGCGACAAGTCGAAGCCGTTCATGCTCATGACGCAGCACAAGGCGCCTCACCGCGAGTGGTCGCCGGCGCTGCGGCACCTGGGCTGGGACCAGGATCGCAAGCATGCCGAGCCCCCAACCCTGTTCGACGACTTTGCCGGCCGCAGCAAGGCGGTCAGCGACCACGACATGGGCCTCGACCGCACATTCACCGAGCTCGACGCCAAGTTAGAAACTCCATCCAGCTTGAATCAGCAGCAGCTCGAGAGATGGAACGCGTACTACGAGCCGCGCAATCGAGAGTTTCGCGAGGCGAATCTCACCGGCAGAGATCTCGTCCGCTGGCGGTACAACCGCTACATGCACGACTATCTGGGCTGCGTGAAGGCGGTGGACGAAAGCGTCGGCCGGCTGCTCGACTTCCTCGAGCGCGAAGGGCTGGCCGAGGACACGGTCGTTATTTGCTCATCCGACCAGGGCTTTTTCCTCGGCGAGCACGGCTGGTTCGACAAGCGGTGGATCTTCGAGGAATCGCTCCGCACGCCCCTGTTGGTCCGCTGGCCGGGCGTGACGGAGCCGGGCGCCGTCAACGACGACCTGGTTTCGGTCCTCGATTTCGCGGAGACGTTTCTCGACCTGGCGGGCGCCGCGATCCCGCGAGACATGCAGGGCCGCAGCCTGCTGCCGCTCCTCGGCGGCCAGACGCCCTCCGACTGGCGAAAGAGCTTCTATTATCACTACTACGAGTACCCGGTCTGGCACCGCGTGCGGCCGCATTACGGCGTCGTCACCGACCGCTACAAGCTGGTGCACTACTACAAGCCCGACGTCGACGACTGGGAGCTGCTCGACCGCCAGCAGGACCCGCTGGAAGTGAAGAACTTCTACGACGACCCGGCCTACGCCGACACGGCCAAGGAGCTCCATGCCGAGTTGGAGCGCCTGCGGAAAGAAGTTGGGGACACGGGCGCAGCGCCTCGCAGCGCCTACGGCCGCGTCCCCTTCGACAGCGCGCCGTAGCCCGTAAGACCAGCGACCGGCGATTAGCGACCGCTCGCCGCCGGGAACGTCCGGCCGCCGGGACTCATATCCTTGCAGCTCAAATAGAAGCAAGCTCGGCGTCAAGTCGAACGGCGACGGGTCGCCATGACCGTGCCGAACAGGCCCATTCCCGCCAGGACGAAAGTGGACGGCTCGGGAATGCCGATGAACTCCCACATCACGGCATGAGCCCGCTGCGAGACGAAAGTCGTGGCACTAGAGGTCATCGTGATGCCGTAGGTGTTGCCCGCCGTTAGAGGCACGGTGGCGATGTGCAGCCAGGCGTTGTTCGCGCCGTTGCCCGACCCCGTCCCGCCGCTGTTCAAGTTCACCGGGTTGAGCGCCACGGTGCCCAGGTCGCCCGTGATCTCGAATAGCGACGTGGAACTGACGCCCGTGCTGGCCGGTGTGGTGAAGTACACCTTGTACAAGCCCGATCCGCCGCCGGCCAGCCCGCTGGCCAGCTGCGGCACATTCGCGTACGTGGGCGCCGTGGGGCCGGCCCCGTCGACGTCCGCAGCCGAGCTGTCGCCAAGCACGGTGCCCGTGGCAAAAACCGTGTTGTCCGCGTCCGTGCCAAGTGTGTAGCTAAATACATAGATGTCGTTCGCCGAGCCGTCGCCGCCGAAGATGCTATTAGTGCCGGTGAGGCCCACGGCCGTACTGGGAGTGCTTGGAGAAGCCGAGGTCGTGTCGCCGCCGAACGAGAAATTCGTGGCGTTTGCCTTTTCCGAGCTGTGCGCTCCCACGACAAATGCAGCATGGGCCGGCGACAGGCCATAGCATATGCCCAGCAAAGTGGCGAGGGACGATAAAAAGACCTTCATGA
The DNA here is from genome assembly GCA_964532675.1 of uncultured Planctomycetaceae bacterium. Taxonomy (GTDB): domain Bacteria; phylum Planctomycetota; class Planctomycetia; order Pirellulales; family Lacipirellulaceae; genus JABDGM01. The sequence continues at coordinate 3,511 of CAZHIV010000045.1, read as the reverse complement.
GCGTTTCCTCGGATGGATAGAGTGTGGGTGTAAAAACAGCCACTTCGAAATTGTTCCGAAGTGGCTGTTATGCGTTGTTACTTTTGCCAAACAGTCGCTACGCGACGCGACGCCGAGCGGCCAGCAGACCGATACAGGCCAAGCCGGTTAGCAGGCAAGTCGAGGGTTCAGGGATTACGGCCTCCCACATGACACCGTGTGCCCGTTGCGAGACGAAGGTCGCCGCATTCGCTGTCAAACTCACCGAGTACGTGTTGCCGGCGGTGAGTGGAACGGTCGCAATGTGCAGCCATGCGTCGGTCGCACCGTTGCCGCCGCCTACCGGGGCCGTACCCCCCGTATTCAAGTTGACCGGGTCTAGCGAGATGGTCGGCAAATCGCTCGTAATATCAATGAGCGAACCCGCCGCGTTCGAGTTCGTAGTGGCGGGCACCGTGAGGTAAACTTTATATAAACCGGATGCGCCACCGGCTAAGCCGCTGGCAAGCTGTGGCACGGGCAAGTAGGCTGGCGCCGCTCCGCCGACTCCGTCCGCATCGATCGCTGACGTATCGCCCAACACGTCGCCCGTGGTAAAAATCGTATTGTCGGCATCCACACCGGGCGTATAGCTAAAGGTGTAAACATCGGGTGCAGCAAGGGGATTGCCAAAGACGCTCTCATCGCCATCGAGACCGACCGCGCCGCTAGGCGTGGTTGAAAAAGAGTGTCCGGTTGAAGAGAAGTTGGCATTCGCCTTGCCAGTAACCGCCCCGTTGCTGTCGGCTTCCACGATGAATGCCGCCTGGCTCGCGCTCATCAGGAGCGCCGCCAAGATCGCACCGGCAATCGCTGACACATGCAATTGCAATTTCATATTCATAAGCATTCCCTCCGCAACCAAAAAATCAAGGTTGTCAAAAATTGAACCCGGCCCACGGCAGGCCGCTCGCATATGCCCCTATCTTCAGAATAACCAGCAATTACATCGACGCAACCAAATTCTGCGCACTTGTTTCTCTCTTTCTCGCAACCGCGGTTGGAAGCGCTTGCAAGTCGATGACCCTTCTTCGCTGTCACAAGGCGCGCGGCTCTGGTGCTCGAATGCTCAACCCCGAAAACGACCGCCGACAAACCCGCAGAGTTGTCGGCGAGCCGACGACTGAATCCGTTGAATCGTTGCGAAGACGGATGCCCTCTTCTTAACACGAGTTGCGGCGGACCGTTGCCATGAATGCAAACAGGCCCAGCGCCACCAACGCGAGCGTCGAGGGTTCGGGGATCACGACTGCCTTCGCCCAGAAGCTGATCGTCGGCGTGAAAGCCGTCTCGTTGAAGTGAATCGCCGGATTGGGAACGTTCGGCGTGTTAAACGTCGTGTAGCGCACCCAGCGAGTGGGATCACTGTCCACGAATTGGAAGTTCGCCTCGTAGGAATTCGCGCCGGTCAAAGGCATCGAGCTGCTTACCCCCGCCGTGCTGCCGGCGACTAGATTCGACGCGGTCGAGCCGGAAAAGCTTGGTTCCTGGAAAATGACTTCGTCGCCAGCCGCGTAACCTTCGAAACCCTCCGATGCGGTTCCCGTGCTATCGGTGTTGCTGATATCGTCGATCCAAAGCCGGATCGGCTGAGTGATGCCGTCACTGTTCAGAATTCGAACGTGCTCGAGCGTTCCCCACTCCCCGTCCAGGACGCTGTTCGCCGTGGCGCCGGCGAAGGCGGTGACCGACTGCACTTTGGGGATGAACGTGAACAGCTGCCACGTTCCATCGGTCGTCAGGGTCTGGTTATCTTTGTCGATCCACTCGATGCCGCCGAGGGTTGCGCCACCATTCGAAAACTTGGGCCCGCCGGAAGCGCCGCCGCCGGCCTCGGTCTCTCGGACGCCGATCGACATAGTGAGAGTTGCCGCGTGCAGCGAGCTGGCCGCTACGCAAAAGAAAAGGGCGACTACGAAGTAACGTTTCATGAGCGGCTCCCAGGCGGAAATCTGTGGATGCGGCTTCGCAGACTAAACCGATACTGTCAGAATAACCGGCACCCCAAGCGTCACAACCAAATTGTGCGCATTAAATTCTCGTTTTTTTGCATTTTCCGAGGTTTCCCCGCGTTTTTACTCCTCGAATGCTGGCTAGCTTGCATCGCCGGCGGGGCGGTCGATCCGTCAGGCCGGGACTTCAGTTCCGACGGGGGCCTCAGTCTCCAGGTCAGTCGAGGGCGAAATCGATCGGCTCGCTTTGGTCCTCCGACACCGCGGCGTGCAACTTGCTCTTGGCCTGTGTGGTGTATTCGGGCGGCAGCACGATTTTCGGCGGCGGCAGCGGGTCGCCCTCTTTAAATCCCGGCGGCAGTCTCTCCGAGATGCGCACGGTGACAGTGTAGTTCCCAGGTTCAACATCCAACCGATAGTCTCCGGATTCGGAAATAGGTGCGAAAACCGGGCGACCGTGGATTGGAAAGAATGCGACCAGGCCGTTTGCCAGCGGCTCACCGCGATAGGAGACATGTCCATGAACTGCTACAGTGTCCGACGCAGTCCGACCGCAGCCCGACGCGCAGATCGCGAGCAGCGCAGTGGCAACGTGACACGCAGCCGTAAGGCGATGATTCACGGGAAGCCCTGGTACAATAAGGGTTCGCCTACAATCACGGAGCGTCGATGCGAGAACTTCTTTGTCCACCTTCCGCTGAGAATTCAGGCATTCGTGGCCCAGCGGCTCCCGCGGACTAGTATTCGTCGACGACCTCTTCGCCGTTGCGCGAACCAAGCGCGTGGAAGATGTCGAGATCGATCTCATCCGGCAAAAAATTGACGCTGCCGTCGCCGTACGAAAAATTTGCTCCGCTGGGATGTCGACTGGCAAACGGCAAATCATTCACATAGATCTCTCTCGGCGTGCCAGCCGGCACCGGTGGCCGATCGCCGAGACTATTGTTGTGGTCCTTGTAGCATGCTACGTAGGGGTCATGATTGATGGGCCACTCGCTAAGGTTTTTGCAGCCAAAGAAAGCAATCTTGGGCTGGGGTCCCACTGCCGCCGCCAGACCCTGACGACTCGTAGGGGGATCCTGGGGTGACTTCGAAAAGGCACCGAGCATCCAGGCGCGGACCTGGTAGGTGCGTTCGCCGATGAGCAACGTGTGGCTGGTCCCGTCGGAGACCGACTTCAGAGAAACGGGCCAAGCTTGTGGCAGCAATCCATCGTAGTTGTTTACGCCGAAAATATCGCCTTCCCAACCAGTATGAGTTACACAGTACTTTGACGGTACTTTCTCACTTTCGGGGCATTCGCCGGTTCGCGCATAATACGAGCCGGCCACGCCGGCGTAGCTCATCGCCTTCCACTCCGGGTTTACAAACTTCTCGATCTGAAAGGGCAGCTCGTCATCGCTGGGGCAAAGATACAGCGGCGGCTTGAGTTTGTTCAGTTCGTTAAATACGGGACTGCTTGACGTATACACGTTCTGCGTAACCTTGTATTCCTCAATGGCTCGTTCCGCGATGACGGACTCTTCGATATACGGCATGAT
>CAZHIV010000044.1:0-2609 GCA_964532675.1 uncultured Planctomycetaceae bacterium | reverse complement strand
ATCAGCCCCATCTGCACGGCGCCGAACGGGCCGGTGAGCTCTCGGTCGCCGCTGTAGCGCTCGTCTCCGAGCCAGGTGTCCTCGGGGCCCCAGAAGATCTCCTCGGGCTCCCAGGTGTCCGGGCGACCGAAGCCGAAGCCGAAGGTCTCGAAGCCCATCGATTCCATGGCGACGTTGCCGGCCAGGACCAGCAGGTCGGCCCAGGAGACCTTCTGGCCGTACTTCTTCTTGATCGGCCAGAGCAGCCGACGCGCTTTATCGAGGTTTGCGTTGTCCGGCCAACTGTTCAGAGGGGCAAACCGCTGCTGGCCATCGCCGCCACCGCCGCGGCCATCGGCAATGCGGTAGGTGCCCGCGGCATGCCACGACATGCGGATGAAGAGGCCGCCGTAGTGGCCGTAGTCGGCCGGCCACCAGTCCTGCGAAGTGGTCATCAACTCGATGAGGTCCCGCTTCAGCGCGTCAAGGTCGAGGGACTTGAACTGTTCCGCGTAGTTGAAGTCCTCGTCCATCGGACAGGACAGGGGCGAGTGACAGTGGAGCACCGAGAGGTCCAGCTGATCCGGCCACCAGTCCTTGTTGGTCCTCGGCCGGCCCCGCTTGGGAGTCGGGGAGGGGATTGCGGGGTTTTCGCTTTCACTGCCACTCTGAGTGTGTTCCTTGTCCGGCACGTCGATCCTCCTGATTTGGAGTTTTGTCTAAGTTCTTGAAAAAAATTAGAAATCAGCGTTGAGCATGACGGCGGCGGCCGCGCATCACGACTTGATAGTCATCGATCTGGTAGCCCGGCAGCGGTGAGACCTGGCTCACTTCGATGTGATTCCAGGGGATGTCGTAGATCCGGCCGGTGGCTTCGTCGATGAAGTGGTGATGACGCTCCGTGTTCGGATCGAAGAGCACCGAGTCGGGAGCGAGATGCAGCTCCCGAAGGAGCCCTTTTTCCACGAAAAGATGCAGCGTGTTGTAGACCGTCGCTCGGGAAATCATCGGAAAATTTTCCTGAACGCTCGCCCACACTTTGTCGGCGGAGGGATGCTCCGTGGTGTGGAACACGTACTTGGCGACGGCGACGCGTTGCGCCGATGGCCGGATGCCGTGCTCCTCGAGAATGTGTGCGACGTCAGGCTTCATGATGAATATATAAGTTCTGATGCTGGACTTTGTCAAGAGTCTGCCTCGGACAGCGTAGAGGGGCGCTCTGCGGCCCGCCGGCCGATGTTGCAATGCAAAGTAAAGCGTCCGGGCCGGACATTCCCCTTGAAAAATCCAGCACGCGCCCTATCTGGATTCCAGGTCTTTCTGAACTTTTTGGATGGAGGTGAATGTCACTCGCAAGGTGCCAGCCTCCGCGGGAGATGGCGCCGTGGAGCCTCCTGGCTTTTCCGGGGCTCCGCCCCCCTTTTTTTTTGTCACAGACCGGGAGCATGCAGTGCCCGTGCAACTCAATCACACGATCGTGCACTCTCGGGACAAGCGGGAGTCGGCTGAATTTCTGACCGGCATTTTCGGACTCCCCGGCGCCATTCGCTTCGGCCCGTTCCTCGTTGTCGAGCTCGATAACGGCGTGAGCCTCGACTTTTACGATTCAACCGGCAGGATTGCCCCGCAGCATTACGCGTTTCTGGTCGGCGAATCGGAATTCGACGAGATCCTGGCGCGAATCCGCGAGGGCGGCCTGGATTACTGGGCGGATCCCGGACAAGCGCGCCCGGGCCGAATCAATCACAACGACGGCGGTCGCGGCGTCTATTTCGAGGATCCCAACGGGCATCTCCTGGAAATCATCACCCGGCCCTATGGCAGCGAAGCCTAGTACGGCCCGGCCGGAGCCGGCGGCACTTTCAACGGTGCAGCATCAGAACCGGGATATCTGTCGCAAAGAGCATGGTGTTCGTCACACCGCCGAACACCAATTCTCGAAGGGGGCTTCGGCTGTAGCCGCCCATAATGAGCAGGTCCGCCTCGGCGTCATGGTAAGACTGCAGCATTTCCCGATCGACATCCGTTCCCTTGGTCGAGATTCTTTCCGTCTTGATGCCCCAGTGGCACAGATATTCGGCCAGATGCGATGACTTGGGTCCGAGGCGGTTTTCCGGCCCACAACTGACGATTACCACTCGTTCGGCCTGTTTGAGGATAGGGAGTGCGGCGGTGACCGCGTTCGCGGCGTGTGCGCTCTGGTTCCATCCGATGGCGATTCGAGTGCCGATCTGCGAAATCCGCTTCTGGGGGAGCAGCAGGATCGGTTTACCGGAATGGAGCAAGGCAGCCAGAAGAAATGCCCTCGCCGGACCTGATCGCTGGCGTTTGGGGCGTGACAGCACCGTAATATCCGACACCGGACCCGCAATGGACAGCACCTTCGCCGGCGTGCCTACTCTCTCGTGCCAGAGAGCGCGCGGGCCACTTCCGAGCGCCGGGCGTTTCGCCAACAAGAACCCGTGCTGACGGCTGATTCGAGCGAACAATGTCTTCGCCGCGGCACTGTCCATTCGTGGGTCGGTCATGCTGTCGGCCCAGTCGAACGTGCTGTCCGGCATCATCTGGGAGCTCGGTAATCGCGTTTCCACGCGCTGGGGGCGTACGTGGCATCCGACCACGTTCGCCTC
>CAZHIV010000043.1:0-6762 GCA_964532675.1 uncultured Planctomycetaceae bacterium | reverse complement strand
ACGGTGACGAATCCGCCGCCGCCCGCCACATACGCTTCGAAATCGCGCTCCGTCGCCGCCGGCCAGCGGTCGCCGTTGTAATTGCTGAGCACCACGTCGTAATCGGAGAACTGCGGGCCAAAGCCGCTCATCTCCGCGCCGCTCGGCGGAGACGTGGCCACATCGACGACAAACCGGCCGCTCGATTCGAGGGCCGCGCGGAGCAGCGGCGTCGTCGCCTGCCAATCGTGATTGTTTTGGCCGTCGACGATCAGCGCGCGGAGCTTGGCTGGGGTTTCATCGGCCGGCGGCAGTGTGCGATCGCAGCCCATCGCCAGGACGCAGACGGTAACAGCCAGGATGCCCAGTACCATTGTCCTATGGAAGATCATAACAGGTTCGCTATGGATTGACGGGCAGCAGTCCGCAGCCAGCGGCCAATCCGGTCCATTGTAGCGAGCGAGCACCCGCCCACCAGCGGGCGCCGGAACCTTACCGGCGAGCGCAGCTCTCCGGCTATTGATGCCTCAAACTTATGGAACGCGCTAGACGAGCAGCGCTTCTTCCTCGGGCGTCTCGACCTCTCGGATGCGGATGGTCCGCAGCCCGACGACCGCCGATTCGTAACTGCGCAGCTTTTCGATGATCGTCCACGTCAGCCGCCGGCCGCCGCGGATCAGCATCACGCCGTCGCCCGTCAGCACGTCGTCTTGCAATACCATGCCTTCGGCCAATTCCGAGAGGTCGCAACCCACGCCGCGTTCGGCGCTATCCACCGCATCCTGCTCGATCAGAATCGACAGGACCGCGCCGGGCAGTTCCGGTAGCGACGCGCGGAGCTCGTCGGCGGCCGCACGGGGCGACAAGCCCTGCCGCACCAGGAAGTCCCATTGAACGGCCACCCGCAACAACGTAGCGCCAGTGACGGCCTTTTCCGCGTCGGTCTTCGGGGCGGGGCGAAGCGTCGCGCCGTCGCCTTCGCCCATCATGCCAATTAAGCGTGCCACGGTGCCCAGCCGCGGAATTCGCTCGATGATGCGCCGGCCGATCGCCGCGGCGTTGCAAATCATCTCCTCCAATTGCTGACCGGACACGAGGCCCATTTCAAACCGGATGCGGTCCTGCTCCGGCAGCAGCGCGAAGCCGAGCAATCCCAACCGGGCGGACAGCTTGTATTCCCACTGGCATTCCAGCCGCAGGCTGTCCTGCAAAACGCCGACGATCTCCTGCACGCGCTCGGCGCGGCCGAAGATGCTCGGCTGCGCCAGCTCCAGAACGTCGGTGAGCACGCTCACCGCGCCGAGAAACGTGTTCTGCAGCAGCTCCTTTTCGCTGGTGATCAGCCGATACTGCCGCAGGGCGGCTTCGATGGCATTTTTCAAGTCGTGGCTCTGGCAGGGCTTGGTGAGGAAGCGAAATACGTCGCCTTCGTTCAGGGCCTGGATCGCGGTCGCCTGATCCTGGTTTCCGGTGAGCATGAGGAACACCGAATCCGGCGACTTGGGCCGCGCCGCTTGGATGAACTGAATGCCGTTCATCTTCGGCATCCGCATGTCGGTCACCACGACGGGGAACACCGGCCCCGCCGCGATCGCACGCAGCGCCTCCTCACCGGAGCTGGCCGTGACCAGCTCGAAGTCGGAACCCAGGCGGCGCTGAATGCCGTTGAGAATGCTCGGCTCATCGTCGACAAATAGTATGCGTTCAGGCATGGCTGTACTCTCCGAAAATCAGGCAAACTGGAAACTGTAGCCGGCCTCTGTGAGGCCGGATTCTCGACTCCCGCCGACCTCTCCCCATCATGCCAGGACCGGCGCCGCGGATTCGGCGGCGACACACTCGGTGCCCGTTCCCTCAATCGTGTTCTTTGCCATTTGCGGCAACTCGACGCGGAAGGTCGAACCGACGCCCGGCGTGCTCAGCACGTCGATCGAGCCGTGGTGCTTATTCACGACGACGTTGTAGCAGATGGCCAGTCCCTGGCCGGTGCCTTGGCCCACGTCCTTGGTGGTAAAGAACGGATCAAAAATGCGGGTGCGAATCTCCTCGGGAATGCCGCAGCCGGTGTCCTCGACTTCGATCACGACGTTCTGGCCGTCCGTGCCGGTGCGGATGGTGATCTCGCCCTTTTCATCCCCGGAATCGCCAACCTTTTCGGCGATCGCGTCCGCGGCGTTCACGATCAGGTTCATGAGCACCTGGTTGATGTCGGCCGGCACGCAGTTCAATGTCGGCAAGTCCGGGTCCAGATCGAGCTCCAACTCGGCGACGTACTTCCAGCGGTTGCGGGTGATCGTGACCATGCTGCTGACGGCGTTGTTCAAGTCGACGCCCAGCTTCTGCTCGCTGCCCGGATGGGAAAACTCCTTCATTGCCCGCACAATGTGAATCACCCGCTGGATGCCGTCGAGGCTCTCGCTGATGGCCTGCGGGACCTGCTCGCGGATCGTGTCGAAGCGGTTCCGCTGCATCATGTCCTGCAGTTCCTGCTTCCGCTCGGCCCACGATTTTTGCTGGCCTTCCGTGAACAGGTTCCGCTCGTAGCCGTCGACCACCTCGAACAAACGCTTCGAACAATCGCTGAGAAACTCGATGTTGTCGGAAAGAAATTGCATCGGCGTATTGATTTCGTGAGCGATCCCCGCGGCCAACTGGCCGATCGATTCGAGCTTTTGGGCCTACAGAAGCTGTGCTTCCACCGTCTGGCGGCGGATGATCTCGGCTTCGAGCTGCCGGCTGCGGGCCTCCAACTCGCGAGTGCGCTCCTCGACCATCCGCTCAATCATGGCGCGGTCGGCGCTGGGATCGCGGTCGGCAGCCGTTTGGCGCTCGCAGCCGAGCTGCCCGGCGGATCGAACCCTTCGCAAACGGGCGGCGCAAGCGCGCAGCAAGACCGCCGGAAGACTACGGGTAATGCGATAGACGGCGTGCACCAAGCGCGCACGCCGGCCAGATTGGCCTTGCAACATGTGTCCTGCCCCCAAAACACGGCAGCGGGTCCCATCCAGTCGTCGTCGCCGAAGATTCGCACGACGAGACGGGACGCCGCCTCACTGAAGCATAGCTCGCCCGGCGGCGATACGACGGGCACGCCCACACCGAGTGCAGCCGGCGCCGAGCAATCGGATTGTAAGGCCGATGCCAGTTGATCGGAAAAAGTGCGACGCGGCCCAATCATATGAGTGGAGCGTTCCTGGGATTCTGATATCTGTTTAGCCGATTAAAGCAAACCACGGATTTCACGGATAACACGGATGACCTATGAAAGAGCCAATCGCAATGCTGGCGTGCTTTTATCCGTGAAATCCGTGTCATCAGTCAGTTTGTGCGTCCTGGGTCACTGCTCGTACGGCATCAGAATTTCATCGGCCTCGACGCCGGCGATCGAGCGGAATTGGCCCTCGGCGATCGCCGCGCCGAGCTCGGTCACGCGGCGGAGGTAGTGGTTCGACGGCCGGCGGCCGAGCAGCTTTTGCCGCAGATTCTGGCAGAAGACATCGGCGGCGTCGGCCACGATCGGCTCGCCGTGGCGGGCGCCGTACATGCTCGTCGTGAGGATCGTGTTGAGGTCCTGGCAGCGGCGGGAGAGCTCGGCCATGCGGCATTGGCGGTCGGCCAGCTTCAATTGGTAGCGGCTCATCGTGCCGGAGATTTCCAAGGCCATCCGCTGCAGCCGCTCGCAGGCGAACTCGGCGTGCTCGCGCAGTGCCTTGGGCATCTCGGGCAGTTGCGGCGCGACCACGCCCCGCAGCCGGCGGGCGGCCGTCCATTTCAAGTACGGCAATGCCACACCTTTCAGCGCCCAAATATGCGACGGGTTGAGCGGGTTCGGCTGGCGGATGCCGGCCGCGGCGAGCGCCTTGCCGATCGGCTCGAAGTACGTCTTGCCGTGATGCTTGACGAGCGACTTGAACAGGCCGAGGCCGAGCATCTCGCCCTCGCCTTCGTAAATGCAAGGGGCCAGGTACTCGTGAATGTTGTCGCCGAAGTTGTGGCCTACGAGGAACGAGCGGCCGCCGTGGGTTTTCATATAGTACTCGATTGCCGCGTGCTTTTGCGCTTCGCTGCCGAAGATCTTGGCGACGATGCACTCCATTTCGCCGCGGTAGCCGCGGTCGATGAGGCCGGCGCACCAGGCGACCAAGGCGTCGCAGGCGACGACCAGGCCGGCCAGCTCGCCCAGGCGGCGCTCGACCAGCTCGCGAGTGACGATCGGCGCCCCGTACGTGCGGCGGAACCGGGCCCAGGGGATGATATTGGCCATCATCAGCCGCATCGTGCCGGCCGCGTTGGCGCAGAGGGCAACGCGGCCGAGGTTCAGGCCGTGATAGGCGATCGTGAGCCCGTCGCCGCGGGGCGGCGCGAGTAAATTGTCGGCCGGCACGCGGAAGTCGCGGAAGACGATGCCGCGATTGTAAGTGCGCCGCAGGGCCCACAGGCCGTATTTGCGGAGCTGGAAGTGCTCATTCTCCTCGCGCGGCAGCTCGACGACGAGCACGGCCGGTTCGCCTTCAATCAAACACACGAGCCCGATCGTCCGGCCGGGCACGACGTTAGTGATGAACAGCTTTTCGCCGTTGACGACGTACTGGTCACCTTCCAAGCGGGCAGTGGTGCGCAGCGCCGTGAGGTCGCTGCCGGCGCACGGCTCGGTGAGGGCGAACGCGCTGAGACGCGAGCCATCGGCCAGGCCCGGCAGGAACCGCTGCTTTTGCTCGGCGGTGCCAAACGTGCGGACCGGGTCGACCGCGCCGATGCAGCCGTGCACGGAGGCCAGCCCGGCGACGGTCGGCTCGACGAGCGCCATGCGCGTGAGGAATGGGGCGAACGAGTTGAACGGCGCGCCGGTGCCGCCATACTCCTCGCCCACGAGCAGGCCCCAGTAGCCGGCGGATCCCAGATCCGCGAGCACCGGTTCGGCGATTTTGCCCTCGTCGTTCACGAGCGTGCCGGCCGACTTGTGGCGCTGCACTGCGGCGACCGAATCGTCCATCACCTTCTGCACGTGCGGCGGCGTCTTGGGCGGCGTGCTGAGGAACAGTTCCACCGGCACGCCGCGGTCCCACACGGCGCGGTGCACCGGACTGTTGACCGTCTGATATTCGGGCGCGAAGAGGGCTTCGACCTGGTCGTCGGCCGTGTCGATGGCCCCCATCCGCCGCGCCTCGTCGGCACCCTTGCCGCCCAGGCGCATGGCGGTTTCGGCAAACGAAGCATCCTGCGGCGGCGAAGTTCCAGCGGTCATTCGGCGATCCTTAAGTTCTCAATAAACAAGCAACTCGACTGACATTATTCAAGCAGGTCTCACGCAAAGGCGCGAAGGCGCAAAGTTCGGCAAGGCCACAACCTGGTAGAGAAAACTGTTCGCCCTGTGCGTAGGGATAGACCGCGGCATCGTTTTAAAATCCAATTGCATTCTTTGCGGCTTCGCGCCTTTGCGTGAGATTCTCTTCGCGGTTTCAGTCAAATATCGATTGTACGAAGGGGCCTTGTCTCGTTTCGAGAAACGTCAAATTCTCCGGAAGGCGTCCGAAGGTGTCACCAGAGTGTATACCCGGTTGCGCAAAGCGCGTTCTCGCTTTGGCGCACGATGCCTGCGCGGACCCGGCCGGAACACTTTGGCGCACCATGAACGGCTCGACGGTCATGGAGGCAATCCTCGAGGGACAGAGCGTCTACTATACGAGCGTATACATAGGCTAGCGGAACTGGTGGCCAAAAGCAAGACGAGTCGGCAGGCGGTGGATTTGTTGTGTCGCCAAAGCTAAGCCGCAAGCGGTGTCCGCGGCGGTGAGAAGCGTTATACTGATTTCGCAAATTTGTGCGACGTCCACAGTTCTTGGGATTCACTATGCACGACCCTCGAATCGATCGACTGGCCGACTTGCTGTTGGACCATAGTTGCCGCGTGGAGCGCGGCGAACGCGTGCTCATCGAGGCGTTCGATCTGCCGGAGCCGGCGCTGGTGTGCCGGCTGGTTGAAGGCGCGACGCGGCGCGGCGTGGTGCCGCTGGTGTCGTGGAAGTCGAACGCCGTGCTGCGGTCGTTGTACCGGAACGCCACGGAAGAAAGCATGAAGCTGGCCGGGCAGTTCGAGTCGGCGCGGATGGACCAGGTGCAGGCGTACATCGGCGTGCGCGGGGCCGCGAACAGCAGCCAGTTTGCCGATGTGCCGCACGAGAAGATGGATCTCTACCAGGAGCACTGGTGGAAGGCGGTGCACACCGACGTGCGGATCACGAAGACGAAGTGGGTCGTGCTTCGGTATCCGACCGATTCGTTCGCGCAGGCTGCCGGCATGAGCACGACGGCATTCGAGGACTTTTATTTCGACGTCTGCACGGCCGATTACGCGGCCATGCGCGAAGCGCAGCAGCCGCTCGCCGAGCGGATGCGCCGGACCGACCGGGTGCGGATCGTCGGCCCCGGCACGGAACTCGAGTTCTCGATCCAGGGCATTCCCGTGATCGAATGCTGGGGCGAGCGGAACATCCCCGACGGCGAGGTATTCACCGCGCCGGTGCGGGAGAGCATCCACGGGCGGATTCGGTTCAACACGCCGTCGCGCTACCAGGGCACGGTGTTCGAGCGGATCGAGTTCGAGTTCAAGCAGGGTAAGATCGTGCAGGCGACGGCCAACGAGACGGAGAAGCTCAACCAGATTCTCGATTCCGACGAGGGCGGCCGGTACTGCGGCGAATGGGCGATCGGCGTCAACAACCGCATCCGCGAGCCGATGCTCGACACGCTGTTCGACGAGAAGATCGGCGGCTCGTTCCACCT
>CAZHIV010000042.1:0-2604 GCA_964532675.1 uncultured Planctomycetaceae bacterium | reverse complement strand
CGCCGTCCACCGCGCCGATGGTGATCGCATCGCCTGCTGCGACATTGATGAGTCCGCCAGCACCGCCCGCGTTGGCTGCCTCCGAACCGGTACCCGCGTGACCGCCACGACTCACGATCAAACCGATATCGACGGCACCGTCCACGCTGACGTTGACCGATCCGCCGTTCCCGCCTTGGGTGTCGGCGGACGAATTGCCGGCCGCGCCGCCGCTACCACCAGTCGCATCGATCGTTCCAGCAACCGCGAATTTGCCCCCCACATTGACCGCGATGTCGCCGCCGTCACCCCCAATGCGGTCATTGGCGGATTTCGAGCCCGGCGAGTCGAGGCCATTGCCGCCCCCTGTCAGGATGCTGCCGCCGACCGTGGTCGCCCCGCCGCTCAACAGCGTGACGTCGCCGCCGCTTCGGCCACTGAAGACCGAGCCGTTCGAACCGTTGCCCACGTTGAAACCGTCGGCGCCGCGGGTGTCGATCGTGCCGTTCACCGTAATGGCGCCCGCCTGAGCGGAGAGGCTGACGCTGGCGGTGTTCGTAGTGATCGAACCGGTGACAATGTTCGACCCTGTCGCGGTGACACTGACTTTGCCGCCACCCGGGCCGCCTGCCATTGCGCTGATGTTGCCTAAGGTCACGCCGACGCCGGAGACGGTGACGTTGCCGCCATTGGTCGTGATGTTGCCGCCGCCTGCCGTCGAAGTAATCGAGCCCAACGTCGGATTCGCATCCAGCTCCAGCAAGAGGGCGCCCGGGTCGTTCGCCGTCATCGTCAGGTCGCCGGTCATGCTGATGCTGAAGGCGCCCAGATTGATGTCATCGCCGGCCTGCAGGGTCAGGTTTCCGGTATTGCTGAGGCTCAATTCAGCTTCGAAATTGATGTCCTGGAACGCTTGGAGTACGACGCTGCCGTTGGTGAGAAGCGCGGCGTTGATGGTTCCCACGCCCACGGTCGCATTGCCTCCGCCGCCGCCAAACGGGTCATCGAAATCGATCAGCCCGGTGGCGAGAACCTGCACATCGTCGGGTCCGTTGTTATTGGCCTCGATAGAGATGCTCCGCGGATCCAGCAACCACGTCCCGCCCTGCCCGTTCGGCGCCAGCGTCGTCACGGCGCCGAAAGCCGTCAGCGCCTCCTTCCCCGACGTCTCCACAAACCCACCGTTGCCCGATTCGCTTCCCCCGCGCGCCGAGATCTCCCCGTAGAACCGCGTATCCCCGTCGGCCCACACAATCACGCGCCCGCCGTCGCCGGCGGTCGTCGCATCGGCGCGAATAACGGCGCCGGAGCCGAAGTAAGTGCGCTCGGCGTTCTGCACCTCGGGGTTCGCGCCCTGGTAGTCCCCGCCCACCCGCACCGTCCCGCCGCCCGTATCCCCCGAAGCGTCGATCACGCCGTGGCCGACGACGCCGACCCGCACGCCGAGCGCGTCGATCGTCCCGCCACTCCCCGAGCTACCTTTCGCTTCAACCGTTCCCGAAATAAGGTTCGTCCCGCCCTCGGCCTGCAGCAGGACCTTGCCGCCGCTCGTGCCGTTGGCCGTAACGACGCTGTCGGCATCCAGAGTCAAATCCTTCGCCGCGACGAGCCGGATCTCGCCCCCCGGTCCGGCGACCGCGCCATTCGCTTCGACGACGCCGGCATTGCGCACCAGCGCGCCGAACATGCCGATCTGCCCGCCGTCGGAAACCAGCGTTCCGAGGTTCACCGCCTGTTCCGCCGAAGCGACCTTCACGGTCACGAACGGCGAAGCCGCATCCACGAGTTCCACTTCCTTGCCCGCCGCCAGCACGATCGCGCCCTGCGGCGACTGAATCAAACCGTTGTTCTCCACGGTCGGCGCGACGAGGTACACGCGCCCGCCCGACGGGGTTTCGATGACGCCGTTGTTCACTACCGCGCCGGCACCCGGCACTTCGGTGAAGCGCAGCCGGTTGGCGAGGAAGTCCTGGTCCGACAGACCAAGGCTCGAAGCCACGAGGCCCGCCGTGTCGATGCGCGAAGAGGCGCCGAACACGATGCCGTTGGGATTGATGAGGAACACGCGCCCGTCGGACTGCAGGCTGCCCAGGATGCTGGAAATTTCGCTGCCGGTGACGCGGTTCAGCACCGCAAGGTTGGCGAACTGCTGGAAGCGGGTGAGCTCGTTGACGCCGATCGAGAAGCCGTTCCAGTTGATGATGGCGTTGCCGCCCGCCTGGTTGGTAATCGTGAGGGCGCTGGTGCCGAGACCATTGAATCCGACGCTGCCATGAACCACCGACGGGCCGGTCGGATTGGCCCTGAGCGGCGCTGCGGCGAGCGCGAAACAGGCGGCGACCGACAGCGCCAGTAGCTTCGGCTTGAGCAAAGTCCCCGGCGCGGCGCGGTTCATGCCGGATTCTAGGTCCACTGTCGGGCCGGCACGACGTGAAATAGTGCAATGTCACTTGGTCAAAATGTGTAAGCGACGCCGAAATGAGTTCGGGACGTGCCCTTGTCGCGGCTCGCGGTGCCGTCGGTGACCAGGGCGAAATCGAAGCGCAAGGACAGGGTCTTGCCCCGCGTGACCCTGCCGCCGACGCCGACGCTCATCAGGCCGCTCTCGGCAAGGCGCACCGGCGC
>CAZHIV010000041.1:0-10435 GCA_964532675.1 uncultured Planctomycetaceae bacterium | reverse complement strand
ATTTCGCCCACCAGAATGATGTTCGGCGCCTGTCGCAGCATGGCCCGGATAATCAACGCAAAGTCCAGGCCGATGTTGTGCTTTACCTCCACCTGGTTGATCCCCGGCAGGTAGTACTCGACCGGGTCCTCGGCCGTAATGATTTTGCGGTCTGGCCGGTTCAGCTCGTTTAGTGCGGCATAGAGCGTGGTCGTCTTGCCGGAGCCCGTCGGCCCCGTCACCAGCACGATCCCGTTCGGCCGGCGGATGAGCATCCGGAACTTCTTGAAGTCCGCCTCCGATAGGCCAAGCTGTCGCACCCCGACTTTGATGTTTTCCTTATCCAACAGCCGCATCACGCACGACTGTCCGTGGCTGGTCGGCAGCATGCTCACCCGCAGGTCGAGCTCCTTGCCGCCGGCGGTGATTTTGATTCGGCCGTCCTGGCAGCGGCGCCGCTCGGCGATGTCCATCTTCGCCAGGATTTTCACACGCGAAAGCAAGGCCCCCAGCAGACGCCGCGGCGGGCTGTCGCGCTCCACCAACACCCCGTCGATCCGGTAGCGAATCCGCACGCGGTCCGCGAACGGCTCGATGTGGATATCCGACGCCCGCAGCTGCACCGCCTCGCCGATCATCAGCTGCACCAGCCGCACGATCGGCGCGCTCGTCTCGTCAATATCCTCGCCCCCTTCTTCAGCTCCCTCCTCGGTCTCCGTGAAGTCGATCGCCGTGTCGGTGAATTCCTGGAGCATCGAGTCGGCGCTCTCGTCGCCCATCTGCCCGTAGTTGCGGTTGATCGCCTCCAGGATGCTCTCGCGCGTGGCCAGCGCGATGTTCACCTTGCGGTTGAGAATGAACTGCAGCTTCTCGAACGTCTCGTAATCGAACGGGTCGCTCACCAGCACTTTCAGCGCGCCGTCCTCCTCGGCCAGCGGAATCACGGCGTTCTCCCGGGCAACCGATTCGGGCACCAGCTCCACGACGTGCGGCGGAATGGGCACGTCGCGCAGGTCGAAGAACTCGTACCCGTGCATGTCGGCCATGGCCTGCATGACCTGCTCGCTGGAGGCGTAGCCCTGCTTGACGAGGACCTCATGGACCTTGCCGCCGTTCTTCTTGGCAATGGCCTGCGCCTCGGCCAACTGCTCCGGGCCGATGACCCCCCGCCCCACCAGGAATTTGCCGAAATCTGCCATCGTTGAAAATCACCCTCGCCCTCTGGGAGAGGGCCGTATCACCCTCGCCCTTTGGGAGAGGGCCGGGGTGAGGGATTCTGGTCTGTTCTGTCAGCGTCTTAAAAACTCCGCCGTTATGCTCTTCGCGTGCGGCCCGCCCGTATGTTGCGATCGGCATAGCGCCGGCGAGCCGAATCCAACAATTCTACCGCCGCGCCGCTCCGCACCCGGCGCCGATGCCGCGGGCCGGCACACCCCTCGGAAAAGCGTAACTCGTGATACCTCTTAGACTAACGCTCACGCGCCCGAATGTCAACGAACGGCCGTTCCCCGAAATCGTTACGCCCGTTCGTTACCGCTTCCGCAACCGCCGTCGTCAGGAGGGCCGTTCACGGTCCTTCCCCGCGCAGCCGTCTTAGAACGTGTTTTGAAATCCTCCCTCTCCCTTTGGGAGAGGGTTGGGGTGAGGGCGGATTGGCGGAAATCAAGGCACCTTCACCCTGCCCTCTCCCGGAGGGAGAGGGTTCCAATGCAATTCCCACAATTTCAAAACACGTTCTTAACTTAGGGATGGCTCAAGAATAACTTCGGCAATCTCTACGCCGAAGGCGTTGCACTCCGAAGCCCAGAGTCGTCGCGAAGCGGCGCACTCTGGGAACAAACGGTCATGAATCGTTTACGCCGTAGGCGTTACACATTAGTTAAACCCCGTTGGGGTTTCATGGGTTTGTGTTGGTCCGTCACCCAGGGTGCGGTCGCGGCGACCGACCCTGGGCTTTGGACTTGAACACCTTCGGCGTTCTTGCCGAGTGGTTAAGGTTGCTAGAACCGGTTTGCGGCTCAGTGGCACAGGCCGCTGGCCTGTGCCGCAGTTTTTGCAGTTCCTCCGCACCGGCTAGCAGCCGAGCGATTGGTCGAGGCGTCAAGAATTTAAAACCCCACCACTTAGATTACCAGTGCCCTCGCGCTCGGTGTTTACGACCGTTTTGAGCGGGCAACGCAAAACGGTAATGCAATAAGTTGTGTAGGTCAGGCTGTGCCTGACGAAGATGCGGATGTCAGGCATAGCCTGACCTACGGCTTTCACTCCCCCAGCGTACGTTTGCGCCGCAGGATATGGTGGTAGTGTTGGGCGAAGCGGTGCGCCTCGTCGCGGATGTATTGCAGGAGCCGCAGCGCGAACGAGCGGCGGCTGAGGCGGAGCGGCTTGTTGCGGCCCATCACGTACACCAGCTCTTCTTTCTTGGCGAGCGAGAGGACCAGCGGCGGCTTGATTTCCAGGGCATCGAACGCCTCGAGCGCCTTGCGCAACTGGCCGATGCCGCCGTCGATCAAGAGGATGTCTGGAGTGGCGGCAGGCGGCTCGCCTGCCGACTGGTCCACCGGCGAGCCGCCGGTTGCCACTCGATGAAAGTGGCGGGCCACCACTTCGCGGATCGACGCGTAGTCGTCGACGCCCTCCACGTCGCGGATGCGGAACCGCCGATAGCCCGGCTTGAACGGCAGGCCGTCGATGAACTGCACCAGGCTGGCGACCGTATCGTTGCCGCCCAGGTGGGCGATGTCGACGCCCTCGATGTTCCGCGGCCGCTCATCGAGCTTGAAAATCTTCTGCAAGCCGGCGAGGCCCTTTTTCGGATCGACGAAGAACACCTCCGGCTGCTCGTGCTTGTCGAGCTCGCCTCGCTCGCGCAAGCTTTCGAGCATGTGGATTCCATCGCGGAGCCGGGCTGCTTGCTCGAACCGCAAGGCCGCCGACGCCTCGGCCATTTCGGCGCGCATCTCGTCGAGCAGCTTCTTGCGGCTGCCCTCCAGAAACATCCGCAGTCGCTTAATGTCCTTGCGGTACTCTTCCTTGCCGATCCGCAGGTTACACGGCGCGGTGCACTGGTTGATCGAAGCCAACAGGCACGGCCGGAACCACCGCCACCGCTCGTCGTCCTCCTCGATATCCAGCGAACAGGTGCGGAACTTGAACACCTTCTGCAGCACCTGCACGGCCCCGCGCAGGCTGCCGGCGCCCGCGAACGGTCCGTACAGCTTGGCCCCGCTGGAGCGCGGCTCGCGAGTCACCTCGACGCGCGGAAAGTCCTCGTGCGTGGTGATCTGCAGGTACGGAAAGGTCTTGTCGTCGCGCAGCTCGCGGTTGAACTTTGGCTGGATGTCCTTCACTAGCCGGGCTTCCATCAACAGCGCGTCGACGTCGCTCTCGGCCTCGACGAAGTCGACATCATACGCTTCGCGCACCAACTGGCTCGTCCGCTGGTCGCCGGCGGCGGCCGCCAGGAAGTAGCTTCCCACCCGCGCCCGCAGGCTCTTCGCCTTTCCGATATACAGCACTCGCCCGGCCTGGTCCTGAAACAGGTACACGCCCGGCGCCGCGGGAAACTTGCTGCGCACCTTCTGCCCGGCGCGGGCGAAGAACTCGGCCTGCGTCTTGGGCAACGCCGCCGGCAGCCCGCCATCGTCGCCGCTGGGGGTTGCGTCCTGCACAAAGCTGTCATCGCTGTTCACGGAGCAATTCTATCAAGTAGCGACCAGCCGGCACTTCCCAGAAAAGATCGACTTGACGGCCGGCAGCGACCGAGTATATTTGCATAGTGACGCAAGCATACAAACAGTTTCGAGCCGGCCCCCAATGACCCCCAAACAAGCCATCAAGTGCTGCGGCCCCGTTGATAAGCTGCTCGACCCGCGGCTGTTCAAGTCGCTCTGCGATCCGACGCGGCTCAAGCTGCTCGCCTGCCTGGCGAAATGCGGCCGGGCCTGCTCGGTGACCGAAGTGGCCGAGTGCTGCTCGGTCGACTTTTCGGTCGTGTCGCGCCATTTGGCCCTGCTGGAGGACGCCGGCGTGCTGGAATCCGAAAAGGAAGGCCGGACAGTTTTTTATACGGTCCGCTACCGGCAGTTGGCCGAAACGCTCCACGCCTTGGCGGAGGCGATTGACGGCTGCTGCCCCGACACTAAAACCGCCGCGCGCGACGGAGAGTGCTGTGGCAAACGATAGGTCCGGATCAAGCGTGCTGTTTCTCTGCACGGGCAACTCCTGTCGCAGCCAGATGGCCGAGGGCTGGGCGCGGCAGCTTCATGGCGAAACGCTGGCGGCTTACTCGGCGGGCGTCGAGCCGACGGCGCTCAACCCGGATGCGGTCCGCGTGATGGAGGAAGAAGGCGTCGATATCTCGCGGCAGCATTCGAAGCACGTCGATGAGCTGGCCTCGATCGCCTTCGACTACGTGGTGACGGTCTGCGACGCGGCCCACGAGTCGTGCCCCGTGTTTCCCGGGCAGGCCAAGATTATTCATCGTGGTTTCGACGATCCGCCGCACCTGGCCAAGGGCGCGGCGACCGAAGCAGAGCGGCTCGCGCCCTATCGCCGCGTGCGGGATGAAATCCGTGAGTTCGTTCAGTCGTTACCGGAGCTGCTAGCGAACCTGCCGAATAAGGAGTCACGCTGATGTCCCACGGCGTGGAACCTCGACGGCTGAACGTCTTCGAGCGCTACCTTACGCTGTGGGTGGCGATCTGCATGGTCATTGGCATCGGCCTGGGCAAGCTGCTGCCGAGCGCGGTCGACGCCCTGCGGCGACTCGAGTTCGGCGGCGGCAGCCAGATCAACGTGCCGATCGCCGTGCTGATCTGGCTGATGATCTACCCGATGATGCTGAAGGTCGATTTCGCGTCGGTGCTCGGCGTCGGCAAGCGCCCCAAGGGGCTGCTTATCACCTGCTTCGTCAACTGGCTGGTGAAGCCGTTCAGCATGGCGCTGTTCGGCTGGCTGTTCTTCAAGCACGTGTTTCAGCCGTGGATCGGCAGCGAACTGGCCGACCAGTACATCGCCGGTACGATCATCCTGGCCGCCGCACCGTGCACGGCGATGGTCTTTGTATGGAGTTATCTGACCCGCGGCGACGCGGCCTACACGTTGGTTCAGGTATCGGTAAACGACCTGCTGATGTTGGTGCTTTTCGCGCCGATCGTACAACTGCTGGTCACGGGCACTTCCTCGCTGACCGTACCCTTTATGGTGCTGGTTTACGCGGTGGTTTGCTTCATCGTGATCCCGTTGGCGGCCGGCGTGGTGACGCGCGTGTGGCTCATCCGTACCCGCGGGCCCGCATGGTTCGAGCAGTCGTTTCTGCCGCGGTTTCATCCCGTCGCAGTGCTCGCGCTGCTGGCGACGTTGGTGCTGATCTTCGCGTTCCAGGCCGACAATATTACCAGCCGCTTTCTGCACGTGATCCTGATCGCGATTCCGATCCTGATCCAGGTGTACTTCAATTCGTCGCTCGTGTACGGGTTGATGAAGCTCTTTCGCGTGCCGCACAGCATTGCGGCGCCGGGGGCTCTGATTGGGGCGAGCAACTTTTTTGAACTGGCCGTGGCCACGGCGATCGCCCTCTACGGCCCGGATTCCGGGGCCGCGCTGGCCACCGTGGTCGGCGTGCTGGTCGAGGTGCCCGTCATGCTCAGCGTCTGCTCCTTCTGCAACCGGACGCGAGGTTGGTTCGACGCGGCATCGCCGGAAGAGTGCCCGGCGCCGAGCCCCGGCTGCTGCGCGAACTGGCTGACGTTCGCGAACAGGGACGACATCCCGAGTGTCCCGCATTCTGCAAGCGAGACTTTTTGAAAAAGGAGACAGACTATTGGTTCACAGTGAACACGACCCGGCCGCGTTTGTCGGTGGGCCGTCGGAGACGCTCGACAAGTTTCGTACCGTGCGCGATCAAATCGAGTCGCGCATCAAACAATGGTTAGTGGAGACTTCATAATGTCAGTCGAACAAATTGTTCGCGAGAAGTACGCGTCCGTGGCGACGAGCGGGTTGTCGAACGAGCACCACGGCGTGCGGGCCGTCGCCGAGGCGTTCGGCTATTCGGCCGAGGAGCTGGCGTCGATCCCGGCCGAGGCCAACATGGGGCTTTCCTGCGGCAATCCGACCGCGTTCGCCAGCCTGCGGCCGGGCGAAACGGTCGTCGATCTGGGCTGCGGCGGCGGGCTGGACGTCTTTCTGGCCGCGGATAAGGTTGGTCCCGCCGGCCGGGCGATCGGCATCGACATGACGCCCGAGATGCTCGAACTCGCCCGCCGCAACGCCGCCGGCCGCACGAACGTCGAGTTCCATCAGGCTACCATCGACAGGCTGCCGCTGGCCGATGACTCCGTGGACTGCGTGATCAGCAATTGCGTGATTAATTTGGCCCCGGACAAGGCGGCCGTCTTTCGCGAAATCGCCCGCGTTTTGAAGCCGGGAGGCCGGCTGGCCGTCAGCGACATCGCTCTGAAAAAGCCGCTGCCGCCGGAACTGGGGGACAACCTGATGGCGTACGTGGGCTGCATCGCCGGCGCAATTCTGGTCGACGAGTATCAAACAGGCTTGCGTGCCGCCGGCTTTGACGCGGTGCAAATCATCGACAGCGGCAAGGACCTCAACGCGTACGCCAAAGTCGAGAATCAATCGGGATGCTGCTCGCCGGCGATGAACGACGGCCTGCCGGTGGTTTCATCCTGCTGCAGCGATGTGCACGCACAACTGGGCGAGCTGCTCGTTCGATATAACGTCAACGACTACGCGGCGAGCGTCCGCGTTTATGCCGTGAAGCCCCGGGCAGCCGACGGATAACTGACTTTGGTTGGCCGCGATCAGACGCCGGCGAATTCCCGCAGATCGGCTTCCATCGCGTCGAGCCGGCGCTCCAGCTCCGCCTTGGCCGACTCGATGTTCGCAAGCTGCTCGGGCGGCGTGTAGGCGAACATGTAGAACTTGATCTTCGGCTCGGTGCCGCTGGGCCGGCAGGCGACGTAGTTGCCCCCCATCGCCAAGTCCAGAAAGACCAGGTCGCCCTTGGGCCCGGCAAGCGGTTGCGGACCGGCGCCGGCTGGCGTCACCGTCCCTGTTGTGCGCGGGTCTCCCGACCCCGCACCGATGGTGGCACGGTCGGGAGACCGGCCACAACACAAAGTCACCGTCTTGCGCTCGCAATCGCGCACTTGCACCACGCGGTCGCCGCCGATTTCCGCTGGCGGCCCCGCGCGAAACGCCGCCATCACCTCCACCATCCGGGCCATACCCTCGCTGCCCGGCATCTGCACCGAAACGGTCCGCTCGGCGTGTACGCCATGTTGCCAGAAGAGCGCGTCGAGCTTCTCGTGCAGCGTCTGGCCGGCCGCTTTCAACTTGGCCGCCAGCTCGCACAACAGCAGCGAGGCGACCGCGCCGTCCTTGTCGCGCACGTAGCTGCCGACCATGTAGCCGTGCGATTCCTCGGTGCCGTACACGAAGAATTCCGGCCCGAATTCGTCGATCGCGCCGGCGATCCACTTGAACCCGACCAGCAGGTCGCCGACGGTGCGCACGCCGTAACTGTCGCCGATGCGGCGCACGAGCTGCGTCGTGACGAGCGTCTGCACGATGAAGTGCCGCGGCGTGAGCTGGCCCGCGTCGCGGCGGTTCTCCAGCACGAAGTCGGCCAGCAGGCCGCCAATCTGGTTGCCGGTGAGCGTCTTCCACTGGGCAGTGGCGGCAGGCGGCTCGCCTGCCGGCGCAAACCGCAGCGGCGCCGCGCAGCCGATGCGGTCGCCATCCGGATCGGTCGCCAGCACCAGGTCGGCCCCCGCGGCGCGGCCGCGCTCGATGATCGCGTCGAACACGGCCGGGTTCTCGGGGTTAGAGACGTGGCCGGGCACGTTCGGGAAATCGCCGCTCGGCTCGGCGTGGGGGCCGAAAAGCTCGACGTCCGCAAAACCGTCCGCCGCGAGCACCGGGATCACGGCCGTGGCCCCCACGCCGTGCAGCGGCGAATAAATAACCTTCAACTCGCGCGGCCCCGGCGTGGCCTGCGTGAGCACGGCCTGTTGGTATTTAAGGTCGACTTCGTCCTCACACAAGACGATCTTTCCGCGGGCGCGCATCGCGTCGAAATCGGCGCGGCGAATCTCCTGCGTGTTCATCACCCGCTCGATGATGCCCTTGTCGTGCGGCGGCAACACCTGCCCGCCGGTCGACCAGTACACCTTCACCGCGTTGTCGCTGGGCGGGTTGTGGCTGGCGGTGACCATGATGCCGCACGAGCAGCTCTTGTAGCGAACGGTGAACGACAGCTCCGGCGTGGCCCGATGCCCTTGCAGGAAATAAACGGTGTAGCCGGCCGCCGTCATGATCTCGGCGCACAGCCGGGCGAAGTGCTCCGAGCGGTGACGCGTGTCGTAGGCAATCGCGCACGACAGGGCCGCCTCCGGGCCCAGCGTCTCTTTCACATAATCGGCCAAGCCCTGGGCGCTCTCGCCGATCGTGCGGTCGTTGATCGCGTTCGAGCCGATGGGGTACATCCGGCCGCGCCGCCCGCCGGTGCCGAAGGGGATCACCGTCCAGAACACGTCGTCCAACTGCTGCCACTTGCCGGCCGCCACGTGGTCGGCCACTTCGGCGGCGTACTCGGCATACCGCGGCTCGGTGAGCCACGCGCGGATATTGGCCGCCGCGGCCGCGGTCAGGCTGCCCGCAGCCGTCGCTTCGTCGACTTGCTTCAAGGTGCCGGAAATCCGTTCGGCAGAAAGTGGCTGGGCCATCGCGTACACCAACTGATAATCCGCAATTGCAATGAACCGCCAACCTAACACACTCGATGCCGCGGCAGTAGCCCCGCGGCGCTCGAGCGCCGTCGCCGCTTGCTGTCACCGCGACGGCACTCGATAATGGTTCAGTCAATCCGATTGAGGCTGTCCGGGAATCACAAATGTATGAATCTGTAGGGAACGCCCTCCGTGGCGTTCCGCGCTGCATGGTCGGCCAACGGAACGGCACAGAGGCCGGCCAACGGAACGGCACAGAGGTCGTTCCCTACAGGCGTGCTGATTGCCCCCACAGGGTTGCAGCGTTCGGTGCGATGTTTCTCGCGCTGATGTGCGGCGTGGCGATCTCTCGAGCCGATGAGGCCGCCCCATCGAAAAAGCGGGCGCGGCCGCCGCAGTGGTCCAATGATGTGCGAGACGTTTTCTTCGACGACGCCCGTGAAAAGCTCGTCGGCCCGCGGCCCGGTTACGGCAAGGCGTCGAACGTCGCAACGCTCTCGCCCGATTCACCGCCCGCGCCCGCCGATGGCCAGGCAGCCGGTGCCGCGTGGTCGAAGTTGATCGACGCGGAAACGATCGAGACCGAAATCAAGCGGCTCGCGCTAGCGGTCGCCGCCGATGTCGCGACGCCGAGCCAGTTCAAAGGCGGCGCTTACAAAGAGTGTCGCCGGAGCTTCAGCTTGCTGGCCGTGCTGTTCGCCGTGGCCGGCGAGCATGACGCCGCCGTGCGCTGGTCGGATGTCGCCCCCGCGCTGCGCGACCGGTTCGCCCGCGCCGGCTACAACTGCAAGGTCGGCACCGACCAGTCGTACCGCGAAGCCCAGCAGCGGAGCCAGGATTTGAGCGAGTTGATTCGCGGCAGCCGGCCGCAACTTGCGTCTGCCGAGCAAACCGCCGATTGGGGCCAGGTGGCGGATCGGCCGCCGCTGATGCAGCGAATGGAAATTGCCCACCAGGACCGTCTCCTGAAGTGGCTGGTTAACGAGCGCGAGTTCGCGCGGCACCGCGACGACGTGCGCCACGAAGCGCAGCTTATCGCCGTGCTGGCCGACGTGATCGGCCGCGAGGGTTTTGAATATTGGGAAGATGAAGAGTACGCCCAGTACGCCCGCGAGCTCCGCCAGGCGGCCGCCGACGTCGCGGCCGCCGCGGAACTGGAAAACTACGACCAGGCCAAACAGGCCATCAGCCGCGCCACATCCGCATGCACCAACTGCCACGAAGGTTATCGAGGGTAGAAGTTCTCGTTCACACGCCAGTCGGAAATCGCAACGCAACCACGAGAAAGTGTAAGTGATATCACGCAGAGGCGCGGAGGTCGCAGAGAAATAAGCAGAAGAGTCGGGATAAAACGGAAACGGAACACTAATTTTCACTACTCGACACTAATGAAAAATTAGTGGAAATTAGCGATGATTAGTGTTCCACCTCTGCGTTCTCTGCGCCTCTGCGTGAGACCTTTTGAATTAAAGTATTTGTTATATGTCTCACGAACTCCGCCAACGCCTGTTCGCCGAGCTTGATGCGATCCGGCTCATCGATCCCCACTCGCACATCGAGCCGCACTCGGCCGCGTCGACGTCGCTGGCCGACATCCTGGGCTACCACTACTACACCGAGCTGATCCATTCCGCCGGGATGCCGCGGGCCGAGATCGAGGAGCCGGGATTGGACCCGAAAGAAAAGGTCCGCCGCCTGGTCGAGCG
>CAZHIV010000040.1:0-3879 GCA_964532675.1 uncultured Planctomycetaceae bacterium | reverse complement strand
GACCAGTCCCAGTTCAAGCCCAGTCGCACATCCTGGCCGAATCGAAACAGTGCCGTGTGCAGCTCCTTGATCCGCTTCGACAAGGCGGGGAAGCCGACGAAACTATGGTCGTAGTCGCGGCCGAGCTGCCACCAGCGAACGCGCAGCGAGAGCCGGGTCATCACAGGCTCCAGCGACGCGGCCCAGGCGGCCGACTCCAGCGACAACAGCTCCGCGATGGGCACATTCCGCGCCACCCGAGCACCGAGCTCGGTCGTGGCCGGCGGACGGTCGATAATGCCGACGACCTCGATGTTCGAGGCGCCCAGCAACTCGACGAAGCGAATCAGCTCGTCGCCGCGGCCAGGATCGTTTGCGTCGAACCACACCGGGACTTTGACCCAGTTGATGCCCAATTGCGGCAAGAGCCGGCTGAGATCTTGAAACGTGAGCGGCCCGTCGCCGCCGGGCAGCGTCCAACCGAACTCTCCCCGCCGCGGCATTGGCAGAGGCGGCGCCACCGCCAGGTAGATCGTCCGGCTGGCCAACTGGCGCGCATCCTCGGAGTCGTTTCCGGCGGAGTTGTTTCCGATCATCTTGACAGCGACGCGGTAATATCCGTAGTCGTCGATCTTGGGCCGCCACTCCAGCCAGCCTTCATAACAGGCGGGTCCATGGCCGACTCCGTCAGTGACGCCCTTGCCGCGTCCTGATTCGTCCACGATCAACTGCCCATCGAGCTGAAAGCGTTCGCTTTGCAGCACGTTATTCCCCGCATCGAGTAGTTGGAAGTGAATCTCCGGATCGCGCTCGGGGATGCCGGACAATTCGCATCGCACTACGACA
Organism: uncultured Planctomycetaceae bacterium; assembly: GCA_964532675.1. Classification (GTDB taxonomy): domain Bacteria; phylum Planctomycetota; class Planctomycetia; order Pirellulales; family Lacipirellulaceae; genus JABDGM01. The sequence continues at coordinate 3,054 of CAZHIV010000040.1, read as the reverse complement.
CCCTCCAGCTCGGTGTAGACATTGGCCGGGTTGTTCGTCGAGACGGCGATGCGCGGCAACCGGGACAGGCGCACGTCGGCCAGCGCGACCCGCCCTTTCAGATCGCCCTTGCGGCTTCGCTCCGCACGCAGGCTGATGATGAGGCGATCGATCGCCGGGTCGGCCGGCTCCACAGCCTCCAAGCGCACCGCCTGCCATTCTGCCGACTTCGATAGCGGCTTGCTTTGCTTCGTTTGCAGCACCCGGCCTTCGGAATCGCAAAAATCGAGTGTGATCGTTACCCGGGTGTGTTGGATCGATTTGATCTTTAGCTGCGCTTCGAAGACATAGCTGAACCGCGGCAACACGCGGATGGGCGGGCTGGAAATGGCGGCCGCCGCGCCGTCCAGTTCAATCTGCAGGCATTTCTGGTAGCTGCCCGATGGATCGTCGGCGATCGCGATGCCCACATAATGCGGATGGTCGGGCCCCGACTTGCGGACCCAACGGTCCGGCCAGCCGTCGTAGTTCACGTCCCAATCCTCGCCGAACGAGCAGTCGAAGACGGTTACGGCATCTGCCGGAAGGACTTCGCCGGCCCCCGCCGGGGCTGTTACAATCAACGACGCCAAAAGCATCGCGGTCATCGCGCAAAGCGATTTCGAAATTCGAATCGCGAACCGCGGATTGGCACGCCGCCGGCAGTGGGTCCGGAATAGTAGAAGCTTGCTCATTCTAAAAACTTACCGCATTTCACAGGACGGTGAGCCAATCGGTACGACCAGAGTGCCCTGGAGGCCTGACTCGCTGCTCCGAGCTCCCCCGCTCCCCGCTATAACCGTGTCCAACCTCAAAATCGGCATACAGACCCGTAGCCTCCGCCAGCCGCTGAAGCAAGCGCTGCGCACAGCTTCCCGGCTAGGGGCCGACGGCATTGAAATCGACGCTCGGACCGAGCTGCCACCGGGCGAGCTTTCGAGCACCGGCATGCGCGAGTTCCACAAGCTGCTCGGCGACATGAACTTGCGCGTTTCGGCCGTCGCATTTCCCACGCGGCGCGGTTACGACGTCGACGAAGGCTTGGAGCGCCGCGTATTTGCCACGCAGGCCGCGATGAAACTGGCCCGCGAGCTGCGCGCCGACGTGGTGATCAATCGCGTGGGCCGCGTACCCGGCGATTCGAGCGAGCGGCGCTGGGGACTCATGCTGGAGGCGTTGACCGCGCTCGGTGCGTTCGGCGACCGCGTCGGCGTGCGGCTCGCTGCCCAAACCGGTGGCGAGGGGCCGCAGAATCTGGCACGACTCGTCGACGTTCTGCCCGAGCAAACGCTCGGCATCGACTTGCACCCCAGCGGCTTGATCGTCGCCGGCCATTCGCCTCAGGAGGCCGTCGAGCTGCTCGGTCCGCATGTGCTGCACGTCCATGCCTGCGACGCGGTCCGGGAAGCAGCCAGCGAGGGCGGTGTCGAAGTTGAGCTCGGCCGCGGCATGGCGGATTTGCCCGAGTTGCTCGGTCGGCTTACCGAGTTCGACTACCGCGGCTGGGTCACCATCGAGCGCCGCGACAGTCCCCATCCGATCGCCGATATCGAAAACGCGGTCGCCTTCCTGCGTGAACTTTGATAACTCAAGTCAGCATCGCTCGCCCGAGTCCGCTATTGGTCCTCGCCGCGGCTCGATTGAGATTCCGTGCCGCAGTAGGAAAGCGCTAGGAGCGCGTAGCTGGTGACGAGGTTCGGGTCGCCTTCGAGCCAGCGAGAGTTGCTGTTGACCCAGCTTCCATCTTGGTTTTGCCGGGAGATCAACTCGTTGGCCACCTCCGTCCGCCACGGGTGCGCTTCGCCGTCGGCGTCGGTAACCTCATCTTTGCCAGTGGCATCGAGCGCATTGGCGAACGTGTGGTAATAGTAGTACAGCCCCTGCGCGCCCATGCCGGGGTTTTCTTCCAGCGTGTAATGTTGCCGAATCCAGTCGTAGGCAGCTTTCACGCGGGGGTCGTCGGGCTCCAGGCCGGCGTAGATCATGCTCTTGAGGCCGGCGTAGGTCATCGAGCCGTAGCTCCGCAGGCCGCCCTCGGGCGTCTCGCCCGCCTGGCTTTGGCCACCGGCGGCGGGCGTGTAATAAAAACCGCCGTCGTCGACCTTGGCGGCGAACGGCGAGGTGTTGTACTCGCTTTCCAGGTTCTGGCAGCGGGAGATGAAGAGCAGCGCCTTCTGCATCGCCGGATCGTCCTCGCCGCGACCCACAGCGTGCAGCGCGTCGACGAGGAAGCTCGTGTTCGACAGATCGGGACGCTCGTGCGAGCCATAACCGGCGCCGCCGTAGTTCATGCTCGAAATATCGTGCCCTTCGTCGTCGTCCCACTGCAGGTGCTTGACGAACTGCTCGGCGGCGGCGAGCACGGCATCGTACCGGCCGTCTCGGTTCGCCAGTTCGAAGCAGACGATGGTCAGTGACGTCTCGTAGTTCTTGTGCCGGCTGCCCTTCTGATAGATGCCGCCGTCGTCGTGCACGTGCTTTTCCAGGTACTTGAGCGCCCGGGCGACGTCGGGATCGTCGGCCGTGCGGCCGTTGCGCAGCAGGCTTGTCGCGGCGATGGCCGTGATGCCCAGGCCGGAAGCGGCGCTCCACGAGCCGTCGTCGGCTTGCGACTGCCGGAGAAAATCAACGCCTCGGCTTATCGCCAGATTCAACCGATCGCCTGCGGCGGTGGACTGCTCGGCCGCTGGGGCCGCGGGCACCGCCACGCTCAGCAGCAGCACGGTTGCTAACAAGGGAATGGCAGGGCGACGCACGTGCCGATTCAATCGCGATGAAGTGCTCATGCTTAGATTCCTTAGCCGTAAACCGCCATGCTCAACAAGAATGCGATCCAGCAGATCAGCAGCGCGCCGGCGGTCACCAGTTGCCAGAGGCTTGCGTACTTGGTCGGCATGGCGGCTACGAATCAGACGTGATCGGTTGAAACGCGTCGCGGAGGCCGTCGTCGAAGTCGAACACGTCCTCAAAATCCTCGCGTCGGTCGGTGTGCGTCTTCTTCATCTGGCCGATATCGATCAGATTGAAGACGATCTC
>CAZHIV010000039.1:0-4701 GCA_964532675.1 uncultured Planctomycetaceae bacterium | reverse complement strand
CTGATGCAGATCCCCATCGGCCGCGAGGACGAGTTTGAAGGCGTCATCGACCTGGTGACGATGAAGGCCATCTACTTCGACGGCGCGAAGGGCGAAACGGTCCGCGAGGACGCCATCCCCGCCGCGCTCGCCGCCGACGCCGCGGCCGCCCGCGCGCACATGCTCGAGGGCCTCTCGATGTACAGCGACAAGCTGATGGAAATGCTGCTCAGCGAGGAGGAGATCAGCGAGGCGCTCGTTCACGACATCGTGCGTCAGGCCGTGCTGGAGCAGGAGTTCACACCGGTTTACCTGGGCACCGCCTACCGCAACAAGGGCGTGCAGCCGCTGCTGGACGCGATCACGCGGTACCTGCCTTCGCCGCTCGAAGCGCCGATCAAGGGCAAGGACCCGATCGACCAGGAGAAAGAGATCAAGCTCGAGCCCGATCCGGCGAAGCCGTTCGTGGGCATGGCGTTTAAGATCGTCGACGACGAATTCGGCCAGCTCACGTTCACCCGCATCTACCAGGGCAAGGTGGAAAAGGGCGGCAGCTATTTCAACCAGCGGACCGGCAAGAAGGACCGTTTCAGCCGGATCGTCAAGATGCACGCCGACAAGCGCGAGGAGGTCGACGCGGCCCTGGCCGGCGACATCGTGGCCATCATGGGCATCGACTGCGCGAGCGGCGACACTTACTGCAGCGAGCCGAAGTATTGCACGCTGGAGAACATTTTCATCGCCAAGCCGGTGATCAAGATGTCGATCGCGCCCTTGTCGCGCGACGGCTCCGACCGGTTGAGCAAAGCCCTGCAGCGTTTCCGCAAGGAGGATCCGACCTTCCAGGTGATGACCGACGAGGAGACGGGCGAGACGGTGATCGCCGGCATGGGCGAGCTGCACCTGGAGATTTACGTGGAGCGGATTCGCCGCGAGTACCGCGTCGAGGTCGAGGTCGGCCCGCCGAAGGTCAGCTACCGCGAAAGTGCCACCAAGGCGGTGGCCTACGACTTCACGCACAAGAAGCAAACGGGCGGCTCCGGCCAGTACGCCCACATCGTCGGCCAGATGAGCCCGATGACCGACGAAGAGATCGCCGAGGCCGAGGGCGAGCTGCTGTTCGTGGACAACGTCGTCGGCGGCCGCATCCCCAAGAACTTCATCCCGGCCGTCGAGAAAGGCTTCCGCAACATGCTGGCCAAGGGCCCCGTCGCGGGCTTCCCGGTCGTGAGCATCAAGATCGATCTCAACGACGGCAAGCACCACGAGGTCGACAGCTCGGACATGGCCTTCATGGTGTGCGCCCAGAACTGCTTCCGCGAGACGTTCCCCAAGATGAAGCCGGTCCTGCTGGAGCCGATCATGCTGATGGAGCTCGAGGTGCCGGAGAACTTCCAGGGCAGCGTGGTGGGCAACATCTCGGCCCGCCGCGGCATCGTCCTCTCGACCGACATGGTCGGCGGCGTCACCAAGATCATGGCCGAAGTGCCCCTCGCCGAGACGTTCGGCTACTCGACCGACCTCCGCTCGATGACGCAAGGCCAGGGCACGTTCACGATGGAACTCTCGAAGTACCGCCCCGTGCCGGTGGGCATCCAGGCCGAGGTGATCGCCGAGCGCAAAGCCGAGCTGCAGCCGGCGTGACGGAAAAGCCGGTTTTGAAACCAGTTCTACACATCCAAATTCCGCACGTCCAACGCGTGCTTCTGGATGAATTCGCGGCGGGGTTCGACCTGGTCGCTCATGCGGATCACCGTTCAAAACAGCGTCTCGAAGCCTGCCGCTCCGAAGTGCCAATCGCTGGTGAATGCCTGGCTAATTCCCAACCGGCGCATGATCACGAACGATACCTGATCCACAATACCGGCTTCCCCGGCTTCGCCCTTGTCGTAGGCTTGCCACGCTTCGCTCCAGTCATCGTGAGTAGGCACGATAAGCCCATCGTTGGCAATCATTACATCGCGAAACAGCGTTACCGCCGGGCGATAGGGCCGACGAGCGGCCGCGTTTCCGCACTCCAATAGGATGAAGGTCGTCGTGACGATTGGCGATTTTGCAGACCTGAACTTGGCATGAGCCTGTTGCGCCTTGTCGTGCCATTGGTCGGCTTCGTCCCAAAGGGCGAGCATACCTACGGTATCAAGAAAGACAACAATCACGGTTGATGCTCATTATGCCGCTCGGCGACGTCATGTTCGCCAGAGTTAAAGCGCAAGTCGAGTACGGCATGAATTGAATCCAGGTCTTGCTTCCATTCGCCGTTCGCTAATTGCGGAATGACTTGCACGCGGCACTTTTCCGGCAGAACAACTGGCTCGATTGGGCGAAACACACCGTTTTCGTAGATGGCTTCGATTGGGGGCATAGTCGCCTCACATCTTAGGGAAGCTGCACGCAATGCATTATACCCGACCATCCGTCACACATCCAAATTCCTCACATCCAGCGCGTGCTTTTGGATGAACTCGCGGCGGGGTTCTACCTGGTCGCCCATGAGGACTCGGAAGAGGTCGTCGGCGCCGGAGGCGTCTTCCATGCGGATTCGGAGGAGGGTGCGGTTGGCGGGGTCGAGCGTGGTTTCGCGGAGCTCTTCGGCGTTCATTTCGCCGAGGCCTTTGAAGCGGGTGATCTGCAGGCCCTTTTCGCCGGCGGCGCGGATGGCGGCGGGGAGGCCTCTTAAATCTTCGAGGCCCGTTTCCGCGTCGCCGCGGCGGAGCTTGTAGCGGGCTTCCTCGACGCCCGTCCGCTCTTGCGGAATGAGCGCCTGGATATCGAAGCCGAGCTTCGCGAGGTCGCCGAGCATCGTGTTGATCGTGCGGACCTCGTGCAGCTCGACGATCCGCAGCTTGGCGGCGGCGGCCGTTTCGTCGCCGTTGGTGCTGGGTTGCGGCGGGGTGGAGGAGGTGACGGGCAGGCCGACGTCGACGTTCAGCTTGCCGCCGGCCTTCTTTTCCTGGGCGGCGACGTAGTTGTCCAGCTCTTCGCGGGTGGTGAACCATTCGTCGCGGCTGTTGAGGTAAACGTGATACACGGGCAGCCGGCCGGTGGCCGGGTCCTGGCGCGTGGCGTGGATCTTGAGGCTGATGCCGCGTCGTTCCAGGGCGATGAGGGCCTCTTCGAGCGTGGCGAGCGTGCGCACGAGCTGGCTCATCGGCTCGCCTTCGATGAGGCGGCCGTCCGCGGGGTCGAACACCGCGTCGGCCAGGCCCATGTCCAGGAGCTGGTTGCGCATCTCCTCTTCAGTTTGAACGTAGTAGACGTTCGACTTGTTGCGCACGCGAAACAGCGGCGGCTGGGCGACGTACACATGCCCGGCGGCGACCAGCTCGTACATCTGGCGGTAGAAGAACGTGAGCAGCAGCGTGCGGATGTGCGAGCCGTCGACGTCGGCGTCGGTCATGATGACGATGCGGCCGTAGCGGCGCTTGGAGAGGTCCTGGTCCTCGCCGATGCCGGTGCCGACGGCGGAGATCATGCTGCGGATTTCGGCGTTCTCCAGGACCTTGTCCTCGCGCGACTTGTAGGCGTTGATGATCTTGCCGCGCAGGGGGAGGATGGCCTGGTACTCGCGGATGCGGCCGCCCTCGGCGCTGCCGCCGGCGGAGTCGCCCTCCACGAGGTACAGCTCGCACTTGTCGACGTCGCGGCTGGAGCAGTCGCGGAGCTTGCCGGGCAGGCCGCCGCCGGCGAGCGCGCCCTTGCGTTCGCGGATGAGCTCCTTTTGCTTGCGAGCCGCGACGCGGGCCTCGGCCGCCAACAGGCCTTTGTTGCAAATGGCGCGGGCCGCCTTGGGGTTCTCTTCCAGGAACTTGCCCAGGTATTCGCCGAACAGCGAGTTGACGATGCCTTCCACCTCGCCGTTGCCGAGCTTGGTCTTGGTCTGGCCTTCGAACTGCGGATGGGGCACGCGGCAACTGACGACGGCGGTGAGCCCCTCGCGAAAATCCTCGCCGCTGGGCACCAGGTCCTTGAAGACGCCGGCCTTCTTGCCGTAGGCGTTGATCGAGCGGGTCAGCGCGGTGCGGAAGCCGGACAGGTGCGTGCCGCCTTCGGTGGTGTTGATGTTGTTGACGTAGGAGTGGACGTTCTCGGTGTACTCGGTGGAGTATTGCACGGCGACTTCCACGGTGACGCCTTCGCTGTCGCCCTTGACGTGGAGAATCTCGGAGTGCACAGGCTCGCTGGCGCGGTTCAGGTACGCGATGTACTGCCGAAGGCCGTCATCGTACTGATAGGATTCGTTGTCGCCGGTGCGTGCGTCGGCAATAGTGATGCGCACGCCTTGGTTCAGGAAGGCGAGCTCCTGAATGCGCTTTTGGAGCGTGGCGTAGGCGAACTTGGTGGCGGCGAAGATTTGCGGATCGGGCTTGAAGGTGGTCTTCGTGCCGCGTTTGGTGGTGTGGCCGACGCGGCGGACGTCGGTCTTGGGAACGCCGCGCTCGTATTCCTGGTGATAGACGTAGCCGTCGCGGCAGACTTCGACTTCGCACCATTCGGAGAGGAAGTTGACGACGGTGACGCCGACGCCATGCAGGCCGCCGGAGGTTTGGTAGGCGCCTTTTTGGAACTTGCCGCCGAACTTCAGCACGGTCATCACACCTTCGAGCGTGGAGACGTCGCGGCCGATTTCCTCGGAGAGCTGAGCGTGGCGCTCGACGGGGACGCCGCGGCCGTCGTCTTCGACGGTGACCGAGCCGTCGACGTTGATCGAGACGCTGACGA
>CAZHIV010000038.1:0-5322 GCA_964532675.1 uncultured Planctomycetaceae bacterium | reverse complement strand
GCTGCATCCGCCGCAGCATGCGGTCGTTGATGTGCTGCAGCGGCATGTCGAGATAGGGCACGATGCGTTCGGACTGGCCGATGACGTCGATCAACTCGTCGGTCACGTACATCGGGTAGAAGTACATCAGGCGAATCCAGTCGAGGCCCTCCACCTGCTCCAGCTCGCGGAGCAATTCGGCAAGTCGCGGCCGGCCGTACAGGTCCATCCCGTAATAGGTGGTGTCCTGGGCGACGATCACGAGCTCGCGCACGCCGTCGGCGGCCAGCTCGCGGGCCTCGGCGATAACCTCTTCCATCGGCTTCGTGTAATGCTTGCCGCGCATCCGCGGGATCGCGCAGAACGTGCACAGCCGGTCGCAGCCTTCGGAGATCTTCAAGAAGGCGAAGTGCCGCGGCGTGATTCGCATGCGGGCCGTGTCCGGCAGCGGATGCGTCGGCGCCGGGTGAAATACGGTCCGCTGCTCGTTGAGGCCGCCCAACAATCGGTCGGCCACTTTGGTTACTTCTTCGCGGCCGAAGACGCCGACCAGGTGATCGATCCCCGGCCGGGCTTCGAGGAGCGATTCGCGCTGCCGCTCGGCCAAGCAGCCGGAGACGATCAGGCCGCGCAGCTCGCCGCGACGTTTGAGCTCGAGCATCTCGTCGATGGCGGCGAACGACTCCTGCCGGGCCGCCTCGATGAAGCCGCATGTGTTCACCACCGCGAAATCGGCCCCGCGCGGATCGTCGACCAGCTCGTAGCCGTCCAGCCGCAGCATGCCCAGCATCCGCTCGCTGTCGACGAGGTTCTTGGGGCAACCCAAGCTGACGAACGCATAGCGGCCCTTGGCCGAGGGGCGCGCAAGTTCAGTGGTGAAAGTGTCCGACACGGCGGCGAGGATCCAAAGAGAGAGATGCGAATGGACCGACTCGGCCGCACAAGTGCTTGTAGCGGCCGTTTCGGCAAACCACTAATTCTAGCGGCCGACTGGTCGCCGGCCAATTGGTTCGACCGGCGCGCCTTGGAAACCATTGCTTTTTGCACGTAGTACTATACATTAGTATATGTACCGGATGGGCTCGCGAGCCGCCGGGCTTGTCCCGGCGGGCCCATCCCGGCGGATAAACATGCTTGCCCCGGCGGGATGAACATGCTTGCCCCGGCGGGATGAACCCGCCGGCTCGCCAAATTGGAAGAAACCGCCATGCTTTCCGAAGTTCCTGACGATGAATTCGCCGCGGCGCTCGATGCATGTGCGGCCGAGGTGCTCTGGGAGGCCGGCGTGACCGAGCCGCCGGTGGACGCCCTTGACGTCGCCGATGGCCTCGGCCTCGTGGTGGCCGAAGATCTCGCGATGCCGTATCGGGGCCGCTTTGTGCGGCTCGCCGAGGGCGAGGACCGCGGCGGCGGCGGGGGCACGATCGTGGTCGGCCAGGCAGAGCGCCCGGAGCGGCAGCAATGGGCCGTGGCGCATGAGATCGGCGAGAGTGTCGCCTACCGCGTCTTCGACCGGCTCGGCGTCGCCTTCGACGAAGCGCTGCCGACTGCGCGCGAGCTGGTGGCCAACCGGCTGGCGAGCTGTCTGCTGTTGCCGCGGCGATGGTTTGCCGTCGACGGCCGCGAGCTCGATTGGGACCTTCTCGCGCTGAAGGACCGTTACGCAACGGCGAGCCACGAGCTCATCGCGCGGCGGATGCTCGAGATGCGCCCCGCCGTGGTGATCACGGTCTGCGACCTCGGCCGCGTCTATTGGCGCCGCAGCAACGTCTCAGCCCGGCCGCCCGCGATGCTGCCTGAAGAGAAGACGGTGTGGCGCGACGTGCACACAACCGGTCTGCCAGCGGAGGAAACGCTCGACGCGGAAAGCGGCCTCAACCTCGTCCGCTGCTGGCCGATCCACGAGCCGGGATGGAAACGCGAGATTCTGCGAAGCGAGGTCGCGGAGTTTTGACGTCAATATCGACGCCGCTAAGCAGCGCGTATTATTGACATTCCGTCGTAACGCGCGCGGTCGTCAGCAATTTGTTCGATCATCGCGACCAGGTCTGCATTCAGCCAAGGTTTGCCGAGCACGGCCGACGCTCCAAGCTCGCGCACCCGTTGGCAGCGGTCGCGGCGCGGGAAGTCCAGCAGGGCGACGACCGGCGCTCTGTCTCGCGACAATTGCCGGCAGAAGCCGGCAAGGCGCTTTGCTTCTCGGCCGTTCAACTGGCCGCCGTCCCAGATGCCGGCCGTTGCGCCGCGAACGACGGCCGCCGGCCGCGATGGCGGCTGCCACAGCGTGGCGTAGCCGGCTCGCCCCAGCGCGTCGGCGAGCGCGCCGGCGGTTTCGCGCACTGCCGCGCTAAGCACGATCAGGCCGCGGGGGCGATTTCGGATTGCGGATTGCGGATTGAGGATTGAGGCTTCGCTTCGTCCGCAAGCTGCAAGCCGCGATCCGCCATCGCCCCACCGCGCCCAGTCGGGGCAGTAGCCCTCCGCGCGAAGTGCCAGTTGCCGGCGCCACCAGGCAGGGAATTCATACCAGTAAAGCCGCTCCACGCCGGGCCACGGCCGGCCGGTGCGCGATTCGCCTTCACACCAGGTGCCCAGCAGTCCGACAACGCCGGCTAACGGCGCCTCGCGACGCAGCGATTGGATCGTTTCGTCGGGCACCGCGCCCGGGCGGCTTTGCGCGACGACGACCAGCTCCGGCGGAACGGCCGGCGTCGCGACGAGCTGAGCCGTCGAGCGCAGTAAATCGACGGCGTCCGCAAAGTCGGCATGATCGACCTCTCCGACGAGTCGGACGCGGGGCTCGGTCGTGCCTTGGATCGACATCGTCATAGCGTCTGCGTCGCCGTTGGCTCCGGGTAAATCGAGATTCATCATGCGTCGCGGACCGCACTTTCGCGCTCGCGGACGAGCCTGAGCAGCTCGGCCGGCGCGTCCGCGGACCGCAGCGCGGCGAGGAAATCCTGGTCGTTGATCACGCGGCTGAGCCGAGCGAGGATTCGCAAATGCTCGTGGTCGCTGGTCGAGCAGATCAAGAAGAAAATATCGGTGAGGCTGCCGCCGCTGCCGAAAGGTATTCCGCCGGGCGTGATGCCCAGCGCGAGCACCGCCTCGGCCAGGATGGCCGGCATCGGCCGGCGCGGGTGCAGCAGCGCCACTCCGTTATCCAGCGCGGTGGAATGCATTTCCTCGCGGGCCCGGATGGCGTCGGCCATCTTTTCCGGGTCCCACAACAGGTGCGTACGGGCGGCGAGCTCGGCCATCCGTGTGATCACTTTGGCGCGGGTGCGGGCCGAGAGAGGAACTTCGATGGCTTCTTCTTTCAACAATTCGGCGATCGACACTTCCGCCTCAGCCGAGACATCGGCGGCCCGATCGAGTGCCCCTTCCATCGCCACCAGCGCATCCTCATCCGAAAGGCCGATGCGGTCCTCGAGCCAGTGATGGATCTCGGCGGCGGAGAACCGCCAATCGCCACCGACGCGGCGGCCGGGCAGCTTGCCCCGTTCGGCTAGCTTCACCACCGCGGCGGGCATCATGTGCAGGTACGCCGCGAGCCGGTCGATGTCGAAGTCGTCTTGGGCCATGAATGCATTCTACCGAAGAGGCGGAACGGCGAGCCGGTATAGAGCAAATGGCGGCAAGTGGGAAGCCGAGGCCCGTGCTGGCGGGGCTGGCGGCGCAGGCGCTGGCGCCCGACACGGCGAAAGTCGCCTTGACGCGGTGGAGCAGATTCGGCAACATCTGGCCGCTCGATCGGTTCTTTTATCGGTAGCCACGCCCTGGCAAGGAGGCCTCGCGTGATGCAGTTGGCTCATGCTTCCGCCGGAATTTCGCTGAGAGCGCTGTTGGCCAAGGAAGCCCACGGTGCTCGAGTGCCCGATATCCGCGCTACCAGTTGCACGAGCGATTGGCGCCAAGTGCGGCCCGGCGACGTGTTCGTCGCAATGGCCGAAGCCGACGAGGACGGTCACGACGGGGCAATGGAAGCGGCCCGACGCGGTGCGGCGGCGATTATCTGCGAGCGGCCGCTGTGCGTATTCGACGTGCCGCAAATCCTGGTGGCCGACAGCCGAGAGATCTACGGCCGCGTCTGCCAGGCCCTGGTCGGCGACCCGAGCCGGGAATTGAAGGTCATCGGCGTCACCGGAACGCACGGCAAGTCCACCGTGGCGCGGCTGGTGACGTGGATCTTCCTCGCTGCCGGCGGCTCGGCCGGCAGGCTCGATTCGTTTGGCTATTGGGACGGCAACGACGATCGGCCCGCCACGAACGAAGCGTTGTCCGCACCCGTGCTGGCGCGATCGCTCGCCCGGATGAGCGCCGCCGGCGCGACGCACGCCGTCGTGGAGGCATCCAGCCGGGAGTTGAGCCAGCGCGTGCTCGCCGGCGTGACGCTCGACGCGGTCTGCCTCACCAATGTCGGCCGGAGCCATCTCGATTGGCACGGCTCGCTGCACAACTACCGGCAGGCGAAGCGGCGGATTTTCGATCACCTGCATGCCGATGGCGCCGCCGTGCTCAATGCCGACGACCCTGTTTCGGTGGAAATTCTAAGCAACTTGAACTTCCCGGCGCTCACGTTCGGCCAGCGGCTGCCGGCCGAAATCAGCGGCCAGCTCATCGAGCAGCACGTTAACGAGCAGACGTTCGTGCTTTCGGCGGGCGACGATTCGATCGCCGTGCGAACGGCCCTCGTCGGAGATCACCACGTGTACAACTGCCTGGCGGCCGCCGCCATGGCGCTGGTGTACGGCATCGAGCTGCCCGCCATCGCCCGCGGCTTGGAGGCCGTCGACCGGCTGCCGGGGCGAATGGAGCGCGTCGTTTGCGGCCAGGACTTTGCGGTGCTGGTCGACGCGGCGAGCTCGCCGGATGCGCTGCGAGTTTGCCTGCGGGCGGCCCGGCGCACCACCAGCGGCCGGCTGCTGTGCGTGTTCGGAGCGGACGACGATTGCGACCAGTCCGATTGGACGGCCATTGGCCGCGTGATTGGCGCGATGGCGGATGAAGCGGTCATCACGAGCGGCTGTGCGGCCGTCGACGGCTCGCACCGGGCGTGCCTCGAGGTACGCAGCGGGTTCGCCGAGCCGCGCAAGGCGCGGGTCATCCTCGATCGGGCCGAGGCCATCACCTGGGCCCTGGGCCGGGCCGACACGGGCGACACGGTCGTCATCGCCGGCATGGGCGAGCGGCCCCACACGCCGACGGGGGCGGCGGCCACGCCGGCGAACGATGTCGAAATTACCCAAGAGATACTTTACGGAAGGCGAACCGCACAGCGGCAGCGACTGGCCGCGTGAACGTCTAGAGCGAAGTAGACGTAGGGTGGGGGGGGGGGGGGGG
>CAZHIV010000037.1:0-3543 GCA_964532675.1 uncultured Planctomycetaceae bacterium | reverse complement strand
CCCTCGCCGCCGAAGAAGTACAGGATTACGACGACGAACAGCGACGTGGCCGCCGTGAGGATCGTGCGACTGAGCGTCTGGTTGACGCTAGAGTTGACCATCTGCGACGTGAGATAGGGCGTTTTGCCCTTCACTTCGCGGAGGCGGTCGAAGGTGACGATCGTGTCGTTGAGCGAGTAGCCGATGATCGTCAGCAGGGCGGCGACGATCGTGAGGCTGATCTGGAACGCCTCCAGTTGCAGCGTGTTTGCCAGCACCGGCACCGAGCGGACAACGTACGCGCTGAGGGCCATCAGGCCGATGGTGATCAGCACGTCGTGCACGAGGGCCGCGCTCGCCGCCAGGCCATAAGTTACCTTTTGGAACCGCAGCCACAGGTAGCCGATCACTCCCAAGAGGCTGACGGCGATGGCGAGCAGGGCCTTGGTCTGCATGTCGGCCGAGACGCGGCCGCCGATCTTGTTGGCCATCGGAAATAGCGGGGTGGCCCGCAAGTCGGCTTGAAGCTGCTCGAATGCAGCGCGGGCCTCGTCTTCATCGAGCCCGCCCAGGCGCACGGTCCACTTCGTGAACCGGGCCGTGCTACCGCGGCGGTAGTCGGGGTTATTGAGCGACGGCTGAATGCCTTCGTGCCCGGTCTCGCTCAGCACCTCGCGCAGCCATTCGCGTAGCGAGTCGTGGCCGATGCCGTCGTCGTCCGAGTATTCGTCGCCCGCATTCACCAAGAGCGTCGCCTGGGTGCCCGTGAACTCACCTTCCGTGTACGGCTGCATATCCTCGACTTCGACTGAATACCTCATCAGCCGATCGCCGAATTGCCGCTGGACGATCTGTTTGACTGAGTCGACGGCTTGCTCGCTGGTGTCGATCGTGTAGCGCGTATTCGTCACGCCGCGCTCCACGACGAGCAGGTTTGTGTCGGCCAGCTCGGTATCGGCCAGCGCGTCGCGGACTTCGTTGATGGGCATCTTGCCCTCGTCGGTGAGCGTGAACGTGACCGAGGAGCCGCCCGTAAAGTCGATGTCCAACAGGTCGCTGCCCCGATCGTACACGGCGACCATGCCAAGCAGAATGAGAGCCAGCGAGGCGCCGCCGGCGATCCAGCGGGCACTCAGGAAATCAAAATTGGGCTGCGACAGTATCTTCATCATGCGCAGTTGCGTCACCCAGCCGCGCCGCTCGGCCACGTCGAACACGACGCGGGCGAAGAAGATCGCCGTGAACATGCTCGTCAGGATGCCGAGGATAAGCGTGACGGCGAAACCCTTCACCTGGTCGGTGCCGATGTAGAACAGCGCGATGCCGGAGATGATCGTGGTGACGTTCGAGTCGATGATCGCGCTCATCGCCCGGCCGAAGCCGTTGCGAATCGCCATCCGCAGCGCCGCGCCGCTGCGCAGCTCTTCGCGAATGCGTTCGTAAATCAGCACGTTGGCGTCGACCGACATGCCGATCGTGAGCACCAGCCCGGCCAGGCCGGGCAGCGTGAAGGCCGCCTTGATCAGCACCATCAGCGCCAGCACCAAGAGCAGGTTGAACGACAGCGCCAGGCAGGCCACGATGCCGGCGAACCGGTAGTAGATGAGCATGAATATGACCACCGCGATCACCGAGCCGGCGATGGCGTTCTTGCCCTTCTCGACGGTGGTCGCCCCCAGCGTGGGGCTGATGGTCTCCTCGCTGATGGGCTCCTTGTTCAGCGCGGCCGGCAGACTGCCGGCGTTGAGGATTTCGACAACGTGCTCGACTTCCTGATTGGTCATCGAGCCGCCGCTGATCATGCCGCGATCGGAAATCGTGGTCTGGATTGTCGGAGCGCTGATCAACGTCTTGTCGAGGATGATGCCGAGGTTGCGGTAGACGTTCGGGGTGGCGGGATTCGGCCGGTTCTGCCGGGTAAGCTGCTGGAAGCGCCGGGCGCCGTCGCGGTTGAACGAGAAGTGCACGGCCGGCCCGCCGGTGTCGTCCATGCCTTGGATCGCCGAGGTGAGATACTCGCCCGTGACGTTCCAGGGGTCCATCAGCACGAGCGCTTCGGGCGTGTCGCCCGCGAGGCGGGCGACGATGCCGCGGGCGATATCGGGCGGGTCGAACTCCTCGACGTCGTACTCGACCCATTCGGCCGCTTTGTTGCCGCCCAGGACGACCGACTTCTGGCTTGGCGGCAGTCGCTTGGCCTGCTCGATGATCGGCCGGTCCTTGGGCAAACTCGGATCGGCCGTAATGCGAAACTCGAGCTGGCCCAAGTCGGTGATTCGCCGCTTGACGAACTCCATTTCGTCCGGACCCGTTTGCGGGATGATGATCTCGATCGCCGGGCCGTACTCGCGAATGGTGATTTCTTTCGTGCCGTCCGGGTCGAGCCGCTTCTTGAGCGCGCCGATGAGATCGCTGAGGTTAAACTCGCGGCCGGCCGTGCGGATCTGCCCGTCGTCGCCGTCGCGGGACTGCGACGTCGCGGCATCGTCGGCGCCCGCCGGCGGCAGCTCGGCCAGCTCGTACACGAGCGTGATGCCGCCCGCCAGGTCCGGACCGAATTTGAACTCGCCGAACGTAACGATGAGAATTGAGCCCGCCAGGATGCCAAGGATCAGGCTGAACTTCCAGCCGTGGTCGGGCATCTTCCATTGCTTCGCAAGGCGCCCGCCGACCACCGTCGGCACGACGAACAGGGCCAGCAGTGTGACCGCCAGAGCCCAGGTGCTCCAGCCCGAATCGGGTTCGGGAGTGACACCGGTTTCCTCCATGGCTTTGGTGGCGAGCGACTCGGTGGTCTTGCCGGCCGGCAGATCGGACTGGCGCGTGGGCACGTCCTGGTCGCCGTCCACGACTTCCGGCACAACCTCCGCGTCGGTCGGCGAATCATCCGCAGTCTCTTCGCCGGCCGGCGGCGCTTCGCCGGTTTCGTCCTCGGCAGGCCCGGCCGTGTCGTCGGCTTCGAGGGTCTGCGTCTGGGCGCTCGCCGCGGGCGTATCGGGCGTTTCCTCCTGGCCGACGGCAACGGCCGGCGCCAGCACCAGCGCGCCGGCCGCCACGAAGAAACCAAGCAATCCCAACCGAACGGGCTTCCATCCACACTTGCTCATGATTCTTTCAACTCATCCATCATTCGGAACCGTGGGTAGATGCGGCCGGCGAGACGCGGGCTTACTTACGGCTTGGTTCCGCCGGAGCCGCTTTCCTGTTCCTCGCCCGTCAGCACCCGGGCAATCGCCGACATGTTCACCCGCAGCTTGGCGCCCGTGCCTTCGTCGACGCGGATGGTAACGCGCTCGGCGTCCCGCTGCACGTTGGTCACGACGCCGTAAATGCCGCCGATCGTTACAACGCGGTCGTTCTCCTTCAGGTTGTGGACCATCTGCCGCATTTCCTGCTCTTTGCGTTTCTGCGGCCGGATCAGCATGAAGTAGAACAACGCAACGATCAGCATCATCGGCCCCATGATCCGGAGGAAGGCGTAGGGGTCCTCCGGGGCGGGAGCCTGGTTCTGCGCCAGCAACAAGATTTGGCCAACGACGGTGATCATTTCGCGCGCGATTTGCT
>CAZHIV010000036.1:0-3268 GCA_964532675.1 uncultured Planctomycetaceae bacterium | reverse complement strand
GCAAGGTAAAGGTTTGAGAAACATGGCTAAGAAAAAGCGAGGGGGCGGCGGCGGAGGTCGTTACCGAAATGGTCGCCAGGGCGGCGGCGGCGGCGGCGGTGGTGGTGGATATCGAGGCCGCTCTGGACGCGGCGGAGGCGGAGGCGGCGGACGACGGCGCCCGCATGGCGGCGCCATGACCGACCGCCAGGACCGGCCCGACGTCGAATTCCACGAAAACGGCGAGCCCCTGCCGCTGGTGGCCGGCTCCGGCGTGCTGGAAATGCACCCGAACGGCTACGGCTTTTTGCGCAATCCCGCCACCAATTTCACCCGCGAGCGGACCGATCCCTTCGTGCCCGGCACGATGATCGAAAAGTTCGGACTCCGCGAGGGCGTCTTGATCAGCGGCATGGTGCAGCGCCACCGCCGCGGGCAGGGTCCGCGCTTGAAGGAGATTCTCGACGTCGACGGCATCTCGCCGGATGACTACACGAAAGTTAAGACGTTCGACGAGCTCACGCCGATCAACCCCGAGGAGTGGCTGCAGCTCGAAACGGGTCCCCAGCCCATGACGACGCGCGTGATGGACCTGCTCACGCCGCTCGGCAGGGGCCAACGGGCGCTCATCGTCGCCCCGCCGCGGACCGGCAAGACCATCCTCATCCAGCACATCAGCAACGGGATTACGACCAACTATCCCGAGATCGTGATGGTCGTGCTGCTCGTGGACGAGCGGCCCGAGGAAGTCACCGACATGCAGCGGATTATCAAGGGAGAGGTCTTTGCCTCCAGCCTGGACCGCGACGTCGAAAGCCATGTGCGGCTCTCGCAGCTCACCGTCGAGCGATGCAAGCGCCTGGCCGAGATGGGTCACGACGTGTTCATGCTGCTCGACTCGATCACCCGGCTCGCGCGGGCGTTCAACAAGTGGGTCGGCAACACCGGCCGCACCATGAGCGGCGGCGTCGACATCAAGGCCATGGATATTCCCAAGAAGCTGTTTGCGACGGCCCGCGCCTTCGAGGAGGGCGGCTCGCTGACCGTCGTCGGCACCGCGCTCATCGACACCGGTAGCCGGATGGACGACCTCATCTTTCAGGAGTTCAAAGGCACCGGCAACATGGAGCTCGTGCTCGACCGCAAGTTGTCTGACCGCCGCGTTTATCCGGCGATCGACATCGAGCAGTCCGGCACGCGCCGCGAGGAGAAGTTGCTTGCGCCGCACACACTCCACGCCGCCACGATGCTCCGCCGGACGCTCTCCACGATGCATCACGTCGACGCGATGGAGCAGCTCACCACCAAGCTCGGCAAATTCAAGTCGAACGAAGAGTTCATCAACCTGATCCAAGGCGCGCCGGCGATCGACTAACGAACGTTAGGCTCGCCAGGACCGGTTCAGCCGAGGGCGGTCGCCCGCCGGCTGGACTTCTGGCCTCTACGAAAAGCGCCGCGAGAATGCTCTCGCGGCGCTCATTCGCTGGTTCAAGATGTAAGCAGCGTGCGGCCGCTATTGCTGCACGCGGGTCCAGGCATGCATCCATTCGCCGCTGCCCGGCATCGTCTCGAATTTCGACGGCCGATCCTCCCCGGGCGCTGCAAAGGCCACGCGGAACTCATCTCCATTGAGCTCGTAGATTCCCAGGCAAGTCTGCCCCGCGCGGGGACCGTTGTCATCCGTGATGTCGATCGTCTTGAACTCGCCCGACGTGCCCAGTTCCTGAGTCCCGGTCACGGTTCCGAGCTCGGGCAGCGTGATGGTATACCGGTCATCTTGAATGACCAGCTCGCCTCCCGCGAACTGCGCTTCCGATAGTGCTTTGCCGTCGCTCTCTCCACCGCTCAAGTGCCACACTCCATGAAGCGCATTGCCTGGGGGTGTCGCGCCGTTTTCCGACGCGCCTGCCCCCATTAGCATGCCGACTGCCAAACACACCCCAATTCCGAATCGCATGACAGCTCTCCTCAACGGGTCCGTGGAAAAACTATTTACCTATTGAACTCTACTTCAGTTTGATTGGACCGGTTAAACAACCTGCGCGTGCTGAAACACCCGTAGCCGCACCAGGGACTATGCCGTCTTCGTCGCTGTTACATCTCATTTTTTCCGATTTGATCGAGCCAGTTCACGGCAGTAAAATGACGTCCGACAACAACACGAGGATCTTCGCATGTGCGCGAGCCGGTTAACCTGCCTCGTCCTGCTGATGTGCGTCAACGCTGCCGTTGGCCAAGCGCCCGGCCGCCGGCCGGACCAGTTTTATACGAATGGCGAGCGCATCGATGCCTGGACGGCCGCTTCGCAGCAGCGCGGGAGAACGACGTTCTGGTTTGCCCGGCATCCGGCCGATAGCGCCGCCTATCGCCAGATGCTGGCCATCATTTACGACGACCAGCCGGACCGCGTGTTCTATATCGATGCGGCGACGCGGCAGCTCGTTGGCCGGGTCGATTTGAACACCGACCGGTTTTCGCTGCTGCCCGCCGAAGCGCGGGGCAGTCGACTGCAGGACATCGACGAAAGCTCGTTTCCGCCGCCCGGCGAGTTGCCCCGCGTCGCCGAACTATTCGAGCCGCTACCCGCCGGAGAACCTGCCAATGAGAACCGCCTGCGCTTGCCACCGCCCACGATCGAGTTTCCACGACTCAAGCAAAGCTCCTGGGAGACCAGCTACATGGCCATTGATCGCACGCGCGTGCGGGCGACTCTCGATTTGGACAACGGCGGCGGCACCTACCGCCTCCACGACAAACCCGGCACCGGGCACCTGAGCGAAATTCAATACGAATCGAAGACGGATGGGCACATCGTCCATGGCCGCTGGACACTCGGCAACTCGAGCGGCTGGTTTAAATTCGATGTGCCCGCGGAAAATTTGAACGTTTTTTGGGGCGAGTTCGGATTTGAGCCCGGCCGCGTCGTCGGCGCATGGGACGGAAATCGCATCTCACAACCCGCGTTGAAAGAACGAAAGAAACCGGTACGATAGATAGTCTGAATCACCGTGGCATCGGCCGCACCGAAGCACGGTAATTCCGGAGGGTAAGCGAATTGGCCAGCGGCCACACTGGAAATGTGGTGCCCCGCAAGGGGTTGTGGGTTCGAATCCCATGCCCTCCGCTCCAAAAGAAACACGGCTCGCAAGTCGTTGATTGGCAACCGCTTGCGAGCCGGTCTCGTTTTCGTGCCCCCTAGTTGTCCCTGTTTTGTCCCTGTCAGCTACCTCAGCAACCGGGCCGGTGAGCTGACCAAAAGGGCCGCCGTCGTCGGGCGCGCCGTCGGAGT
>CAZHIV010000035.1:0-2806 GCA_964532675.1 uncultured Planctomycetaceae bacterium | reverse complement strand
TAGACAGCAATGCCAAGCCTCCGATTATCGCCGCCGGCACGCTGAGAAACAACAGCCACTTGGTGTAATAACCCTTCGTCAAAGTATCGACTTTCAACAGCCCCCAGGCCATGCCGAGCAGCCCGAGCACCGAGGCGGCGCCCATGCCGACGACGGCGAACCGCTCGCCCCGGCGGGAAGCCTCCCACCGCGCCTGCAAGTCTCGGTCGACGGCCGGCGTGAACTCGATCAGCGTGTAGAGCGTTTTCATGGGGCCGACGGACCGCTCGTTGGTGGCCACGAACTCGTCCTTGGCGATCTCGCGGCGGATGTAGTCGATGCCCACGCCCATCGCCTTCAGCCGCGCCAGCCGATGGTCGGCCGTCTGGCCGTCGGTGATCAGCACTTCGCCGTCGGCCATGATCGCGTCGCGATGCAGGGTCAGATTCGGTCGCGAGCTGTGCGTGATATCGGAAAAGCCGACGATCTGCATGAGGTGATCGTACGTCGCCAGCATCAGGTACACGTCGGTGACGCGGTAGCATTCGTCCACGGTCTGGTACTCGCCGGCGGCGATGACGTCGCGCTGGGTGTTGCCGACGCGCTTGGGCGGATCGTCGACCCAAGGCGGGCGCGTGGCCATAGGGACAATCTCAGTCTCCGTCGCGGCGCCGGCAACCGGGTCCTCGTCGGTCACCACGGCTTCGGCCGCTTCGTCGCTCGCCTGACGAGCAGTCTTGTCGGCGGCTGGTTCGTTCGCCTCATCGGCCGTTTGCGATTCGGCGGCGTCGGCCGCTTCCGTCGCCTCCTGGGCCGGTTCGGATTTGGCAGCGTCGGGGGCTTGCGCTGCCTCGTCGGCAGTTTCGGCTTCAGCAGCCTCTGGCTCCGATTGCGCGGGTTCCTGGATCGTTTCCGGTTCAGCAGCGTGGGCCGATTCCGCAGTTTCCGTATTGGCCACACTCGCAACAGCAACGGTCACAGCAGTTAGGGGAGCGGCGTTCGGTGGCGCAGGCGGCAAGGGCGGCGCTTGGGCGAGCGGGATTCGCGGCGCATCGGCCGCGTCCATTAACGCGTGGATATCCATGCCGGCGATTTGACGCTGGAGCTGGGCATTCACCTCCGCTGCACGCCGCTCGATATCCGCCCGTTGCCGCGCGACATCGAGCTGGACCTGCGCCACTTGCGTTTCGACAGCAGGATAGGTATTCACGCCATGACTCTTCACCACACGGACGCCGCCGACGAAAAGCGGCACCGCGATCAGCAGCGCTACGAGCCCGCCCAGCAGCGCTACGCCAAGCGTCGCGACCGCGACGCCGGATCGTTTCCTGGCGAGCGCGGCCACAATCAGGATCAACAGCACGGCGCCGCTGCCGATCATAAGGAGCAGAAGCCAGAGTGCGATACGACCACCAATCATCGCGAACATGGGTTAAGCGATGCCTCCTTCGATTTGGGCGGCCAGGGCCCGGCGGTGGCTGGGCGGCATCCAGGGGCTGGCCAGTTGCGTGGCCACGGCGATGACGCCGGCCAGCATGATGCCGGTGGGCTGCGGGAACCACCAGAAGATGTGCAGCAGCCAGGCCCATCCGGCGGCCAGAAACACCCACCACAAGCTTAGCCGGGCGGTGCGGGTGTACTCGGCTTGCCGCCACCAACGCGGCAGCAGGAACATGAAAGCGAAGTAGGCCAGGTACATGGCCGGCCCCGGGTTGGCCGCCGCCGTGATGGCGGGCCAGCCGAGCATTTCGTGCGACAACAGGCCGT
Source organism: uncultured Planctomycetaceae bacterium (assembly GCA_964532675.1). Lineage (GTDB taxonomy): Bacteria > Planctomycetota > Planctomycetia > Pirellulales > Lacipirellulaceae > JABDGM01. Next base: position 1,060 of record CAZHIV010000035.1, on the reverse strand, counting down.
GGCCGAAATCCATCGGCTCGCCCCAGCCGGGCGAATGCAAAAATAGCACGTCGCCGATAAGCCAGCCGGCCAGTCCCACGAGCGCCCCGAGCGACATCAGCACCAGCCGCATGGGGACGTGGTCTTCCAATTTACCCTCGGCAAATTTGCTGGGGACGAGGACGGCCCAGCTGCCAAGCGTGCCAACGGTAGCCAGCCAGAGATAGGCGGCCATGCGTTCGGTGCCCGCCTGATTGGCCAGCAGCAGCGGCGCAACCAGCGCGGCCAGGGAGGCGAATACCGCGGCGAGCAGCATCGAGCCGAGCAGCTCGGAAAGCTTATCGCGCAGCGGTTTGGCGGCCAGCTCGTGCTGCGCGCGGTCGCGCCAAGTGGGCCGTAGCCGGCGCCGGCGCTCGGCCTGCCGCGCCCGGTCGGCGATCGTGCGGGCTTCGGTCCCTTTCGGCGACCAGTCGACGGTCTGCTGGTTGGCGGCGGTGGTGGCGTGCGGGGCGGCTTTTCCGGCCGCTGAAGCGGTCTCGCCGGCGGCCTTCGCATGAGCGGAAGTCGCCCAGATTACGCGGTAGATAAAGTAAGCTATCAATATGGGTATAAGTATCGAGAGAACCGGTTCGGATTGCCACATGAACAGTGCCACGACGGCAAAGATGAGGACGGCTTTTTTCAGCGGATGCAAGTCGCTGAACTTTTCGCCGGAAAACGTCTCGCGGATGGCTTTGGCGATGGGATCTTCGCGGGCCATCTTTGCCGCTCGATCGTAGGCCGGCTGACCGACGAGGTGCTTTGCCCCGTCGCGCGCCATGGCATCGGCTTCCCGCAGCAATCCCCGCGAGGCGACGGCCGCCCGGGGCTGCGGTTCGGCAGGCGGTGCGGCGGCCGGCGCGGGCCGCGGCGGAACCGGGTGGCCGCCGGGCAGGAGCGATATCATCTCGCTTACGCTGCTGACCCGCACGTCCGGATCCTTGGCCAGCGCACGCCGCACGAGATCGCGGTACGGCTCGTCGAGCGCGCTCAAGTCGGGTTCGGCGGTGAGGTGCTTCATCAGCACCTCGCCGACGCTCTC
>CAZHIV010000034.1:0-9633 GCA_964532675.1 uncultured Planctomycetaceae bacterium | reverse complement strand
ATCACCACCAGCAGTTCAATGAGCGTAAAGGCGATTGGCCGGGTTCGCCGCGCGGACAGGTTCATAACAAATCCCTCCCAGCGGTGGATAAGCTCGCTCTTGAAGTATACTCCGATCCGGGACAAATTGCGAGCGACGTGGGAGAATTCGGCGGCTGCTGGCCGTGGCCACGACGCCGGCCAATCCCAGCATGAGCATCAACTGAGTGCTCGGCTCGGGAACGGCGGCTTGAAATCGGGCTCCAGTCCCCATGGCGTCCGTGGCGCCAAAGTTTTCTGCCCAAACCAAATAGTCACAAGCATCGATTTCGCCGCTATGGTCGCCATCCGCCGGCAGGTTCTCGCCGATGAGGCCGAACGTCGCGCGCCATACAATGTAGTCGGCCGCGTCCACCGATCCATCGCCGTTGTAATCGCCAGTCAGCCCGGGCGGCGACGTGAGCATCTCGATATTGGCTTCGACCCAGTCAACGGCAACGTCACGCACGGCATCGGAGATCGTGGGCGTGCGTAGAACAAAGAAGAACGGATCAGACGTTTCAAAACCCAGCGAGCGGGCCTGCCAGGCAATCATGTAAATTCCCGCGGGCGGGTCGGTGCCGGAGTTGCCGTCGCTGTCGTTGACCAGCATCGCCAGGTGAGCGTGAATCGCACCCGAGTCGATTCCGTCGTCCCAAATGTCGGCCGACGAGCGATCGATCAATCCGCCGGGCACGAGCTGGTCGGTCCCGTACACGGTGTAGGGAATGAAGTTGTCGTCGCGCTGTTCCCAAAAGACGCCGGCGGACGGGACCACGAAGTTGACGTCGGAAAGGTCAACCCCGCCGCCGTTGGCATCGCTGCCGTCCCAGTAAAACAGGTTCGACGAGACTTGCTCATTCGTCATTGGCAAGAGATCGAAATGCACGTCGTGATTGGCCGGGAACCCCTCAGCGCCAGTTGGAATGCTTGGGTCGCCCGTTCTGAGCCCAAAAAAGCCTGGGTTCGAGGCACGGAACGAGCCGCTCACCAGTTGAAAGTGGCGTCCATAGACCCTCGATCCCAGCGTTCCGACGCCGCTTTGGTCGTCGACGAGGCCGGTCACGATTTTGCCGCCCATCGTTTGCAACATGACATCCTGCGCGGCCGCCGCGTTCGTGGGAAAAACAGCGACAAACAGTAGCACGTTCAGCAGAACAAACGCATGACTTACGAGGCAGAAGTGTAATTGAGACATCAGAGTTAGCATCCAAGGAAGCCTTGGCGCGGCGCTGCCGCGCCAAGGCAAGTGCAAGTGCAAGTGAAAGTCATCTAAACAACTGTTCTCGATCTATAACGACTGCTTTCTGCGACGCATCACCCAGAAAGCCCCGCAAGCAATCGCTGCCAGGGCGGACGATAAGGGTTCGGGGACGACCAAGTTGCCTTGAACGTATTCGGCGGCCAGTTCATGGGCTTCCTCAAACTCCTCGCCAGTCGCAAATACCAGGAACACAGGAACGGACGGGTCAAAACCATCCACTACCCCAACCACCGAGGCCAGATAGATGCCCGGAAGCGCATCGCTGTCCACGACCAGAAATGGGTGGTCGTCGAACGCCCCGCCCACTCCGGCCGTCGATCCCAGCGGATCGCCGCCATCGATGCGGAAATCGGCGGCTGCGGGAGCGAACGAGACGGCTCCCAAGCCATTCCAGTAAAACAGATCATCCACCGTGCCGCCCACGCTGAAGTCGCGTTCCCGCAATCGGAGCACGTCGCCGGGCACGAGGCCCCCGGCCGATGCTGGATAGGCGGCCGGCGAGTTGTTGAGGTTGGGATGATTGACACCCGGCTCCAATGCGACAAATTCGCCGCCGAACTCGCCCAACTCGGCCTCGAAGACGCGAGTAACGTCGTTGAAGGCCTGGGCATTGACGTCCGCTCCGCCGATCACGGTTTGCGCGCCCATCGCCGGGCGGGCCAGGAAGATATCAAAGTGTTGACCACGCGCAGTTCCGCTAATCGCAATTGCGGTGGCGAAAACTAGTAATGAACAGCAAGTCTGACGAAGGAACATGAGTACTACTCCTGTTGATAATTCAGTTGGTGATTAATTGGCGGAACGCTAACCAGCGCTGATCTTCACTAATTCCAATCAGCGTCGATTGCGAGAATTAGTGTTCCTGCGGAGTCGTCGGCTGGTGACAGTTGACAGTTCTAGTGCCGCGGCGGCCGGGCGAAGTTGAACTCCGCCTCGACCCACTCGGCGATTTGGGATGCAGCAATCGCGCTCACGTGCCCGTCGGCGTACAGGTAGTTGGCCACCTGGCCGGCGTGGCGGTCGACCGCCACTTCGCCCGTGTCGCGGTCGTCCCCGGCTTCGTCCGCGATCCGGTTCCAGCGCTCCGCCGCCGTGGGGTACTCTTCCGTGAACCACTCGCTCGAATGAACGTGGTCGAAGTGCTGATCGACGATGTCGCCTGCCTCAAACATCACAATCGTGTTGTGCGTTTCAGACAGGTCGTACAGACTGCTGACAAAGTCGGAGACAATCTCCGGATGGACGAACGCCTCCGCTGGCGTGGGCTTGCGGAGGTAGCCGTTGAGCGCGTAGCTCGTGGCCCGGCTGCTTTCCTTCTCGATTCGTTCGAGATCGTCGGGGCATAGCCGGATTTCGTCGACGCTCTCCAAGTGTGGCGCGAGCGCGAAGATCCACGTTGTTTCGATCTCCTGCTTGTGCCACATATGGGGGAAGCGGCCATCGTGGACGTCGGCGAACTGGTGGATGGCCAAGCCGATCTGGCGCATATTGCTCGCGCATTGGGCACGCCGCGCCGCGGCCCGCGCCGCCTGCAGCGCCGGCAGCAACAACGCGATCAATACGCCAATGATTGCAATCACCACCAGCAGCTCGACCAACGTAAACGCCGGTCGGCGAACCATAGCGGAACCTCGCCAAATGAGTGAGAGCGCATGCGCGCGCGACGAAGACGATGTCCCACCGACGCGCATGACGGAATCCGCGGCGATTCAGAACAACCGCCGCACGCGAGCTAGACTAGGCGAGAAGCGACGGCGGGCCGCGGGCCGCGTGGGGGCCGAGAGAAATCGGCGAGTAAGAACGCTGCACAGCAGCCAAAGCGGCGGCGACCACCTGGTGCCATACGATGGTCGTCGCGAGCTGCGGCCGCTCGCTGCGTGCCTGCAGCAAGAACGTGCAGATATCGCAATCGTGCGCGAGAGTTGCACACTCGGTCGCGGCGAATCCCTGCGGCCTGTCGCGATCGGCGCGCTTTAACGGGGCCTGCGCGTGGTGATGGTGTGCGTGGCCGTGATGGTGATGCGCGTGCCCGACGTGGTCGTGCTCGCAGTGACCCACCTGACGGCCGTGGTGGTGGCGCTCCTCCGGCGACAACCAGTGCAGGCCGTGCCCCAGCAGCGAGATGACGCCGTACAGCGCCAGCAACGTGCCGCACACAAGTTGTCGATGAATCGAGCGCATTTCGCCCAGCGCCGTAATAAACCGCCGAGGATTCGGGTTAGCCCAGTCATTGTAGGGCATTTCCAGGCATCCGGCAACTGACGAAACCTGTTCGCGCTTCCATCATTCGTCCGCGTCAGGCGGGCCGGCTTCCGGCTGGCGATACACCAGCTTGCCGCCAACCATCGTTGCCCGGATGCGGACCGTATTCAGCTCGTCGGGCCGGATTTCAATCACGTCCCGGTCGAGGATCACGAGGTCCGCCAGCTTACCCGGCTCCAACGAGCCGAGCGACGACTCGCTGAACGCCGCATAGGCGGCGTCGAGCGTGTAGGCACGGAGCGATTCTTCGACGCTGATTTTCTGGCTAGGAACCCACCCGCCTGGATGCTTGCCGTCGAGCGTGCGGCGCGTGACGGCGGCGTAAATGCCCTCCAACGGCGTCGGCGGGGCGACGAACCAATCGCTGCCGAACGCCAGCCGGGCGCCGCTGTCCAGCAGCGAGCGAAACGCGTACGTCGTTTCGCTCCGCTCGGCGCCGATCACCCGCTCCGCCCAACGGCCGTCGTCGATCGCATGATAAGGCTGCATACTGGCGATCACGCCCAATTCGGCAAATCGCGGAATATCCTGCGGTGCAATGTGCTGGGCGTGCTCGATGCGAAAGCGGCGATCGCGATGCCCGTTGGCAGCGGCAACGCGCTCGAACACGTCCAACTGCAGGCGAATGGCCCGATCGCCAATTGCGTGCACCGCGACCTGCAAGCCGGCTCGATCCGCGGCGGCGGTCCAGTCCTCCAAGTCCTCGGCCGCGTTGACCAACAGGCCCCGATCGTTCGGCGCATCGGAAAACGGCTGCAGGAAAGCCGCCGTATGCGAGCCGAGCGAGCCGTCGACGAAGCCTTTCAAGCCGCCGATCTTTAGCCATTCATCACCCCGGCCGCGCTTCCGCACTTCATCGGCCAGCCGCTGCCACTGGTCGAGCGGCGTGCAGGCGTAGATTCGCGTCTTCAACAGGCCGCGCCGCTGGGCGATGCGAAACACCTCGACGTGCCGCCACGACCCCATGTGATGCACGGCCGTGACGCCCCGCTCCGCCAGGTAGTCCATCGCCGCCACGGTCGCCTCGATTTGCTGCTCGAGCGTGGCGCCGGGAGCCGCCCGGTCGATCAGGCTCATGGCGTTATCCTTGAAGATGCCGGTCGGCCGGCCGACCGCGTCGCGAACGATCTGGCCGCCGACCACGTCCTCAATATCGTCGCCCACCTTGGCCGACCGTAATGCGGCCGAATTGGCCAGCGCCATGTGACCGTCGAGCCGGTTGATCCACACGGGGTTGTCGGGCGTGACCGCGTCGATCCAATCGCGCGTCGGCAACTCGCCGCCCCACCGCGAATGGTCCCAGTCGCCGCCGGTGATCCATTCACCCGGGCGCTTAGTGCGCGCCGATTCCGCGACGAGGCGGACAAACTCGTCCCGCGACTCGGCGTCGCGAAGCTGGACCGACGCCAGCCGCTCGCCGCCGTCGACGAGGTGGATGTGCGAATCGATCAGGCCCGGCACGACCAGGCCCTCGCCCGCGTCGATCACCTGCGTTTCCGCGCCTTGGAGCCTGGCCACGTCGCTTCGCGAGCCGACGGCGATGATCTGCTCGCCGCCGACCGCAACCGCCTCTGCCCAAGGTCGGCGGGCGTCGCCCGTCCAAATGCGGCCTTGCACAATGAACGTCGCCTCGTCCGCCGCCGCGGCGACAGCCGCTTCATTACAAGTACGGATCATCACGCTCACCACCACGGCAATTGCCAGCGCTATCCTGGACTTTTCGTCGCGCATCTTTCGCACTCCTGCATTGCTCGCCGAACCAATCTCGATCCCAGTCTAATCCGGGCGCCTTCGTGTCACTAGCCTTGCCGTCGACACGATCGTTACACAAGGAACCTCCGCGTGGGCAGTTTGACCGTAGTTCGCCGCAACCTATATTTCCGTCGAACGAGGGGCAGACTCGTTCCAAACAACGAGGGTTCACATGGGGGCAGACACTTCTCTTTGCGTGCGCGGAAGATATCTCATCTTCCTGCTGGCCGAGCGCCTGGCGCCGATTGCACAGGAGATTGGTGCATGAACGATAAGTACACCATACTGATCGTTGAAGACTCGCCGACCCAAGCGCTACGCCTGCGGATGGTGCTGGAAGCGCAGGGTTGGGACGCCGTTTCCGTCGGCACCGCCGAGGAGGCATTGGTACACGTCGACCGCGAGTCGCCCCAGGTGATCGTCGTCGACTACTGCCTGCCGGGCATGAGCGGCGACGAGTTGTGCCGCCGCATCCGGATGAACTTCACGACCCGGGCCATTCCGGTCATCATGCTCACAGCCGACGAGAACGAGGAGGCGGAAGTCCGCGGCCTGGAAAGCGGCGCGGACGACTTTCTCAAGAAGTCGGCCGACACGGAAGACCTTGTCGCTCGTATTCGCCGCATGTTGGAGCGCTCCGCGCAGGGGCCCGCCGTGTTGCCCCGCAGCGAACCGGCCTTCCGGCCGGCGCGGATCCTGGCCGTCGACGACAGCGAAACCTATCTTCGCCATTTGCGCAGCCTGCTGGAACGCGACGGCTACACGCTCGACACGCTGAGCGATCCGAAGGAAGCGCTCCGGCGACTCGACAATACGTCCTACGACTTGGCGCTGGTGGACCTCGTGATGCCGGAAATGGATGGGATCGCGCTCTGCCGCCAGATCGTGTCGCTTCGACGGCAACTAGACAATCCGATTGCGGTCCTCATGCTCACCGACCGCGAGGCCAAGGAGGACCTGACGCGGGCCCTGGAAGCCGGCGCAGACGACTTCGTCGGCAAATCGAGCGACGAAGCGGTCCTTAACGGCCGCATCCGCGCGCTGTTGCGGCGCAAGTTCGTCCAGGAACAGAACCATCGCATCTTGGAAGAGCTGAAGAACAAGGAGCTCGAAACGATTGCCGCCCGGGCGGAAAGAGAGGCGGCGATGGCCCGTGCCGCCGAAGAACGTCGCCTGAACGCCGAAGAGGCTGCCCGCGTGCTCGAACAGGCGAAGATAAAGTTGGAACAGTCCAACGAGGAACTGACTCGCTCAAACGACGAACTACGGCAATTTGCGTATGTCGCGTCGCACGATTTGCAGGAGCCGCTTCGCAGCGTGACCAGTTTCTGCAACCTGCTGAAAGAGGAATACGCGGGCCGGCTCGACGAGCAGGCCGACGGCTACATCGAGCGGGTCGTTCAGGGGGCGATGCGGATGAAGACCCTGGTAACCGGCCTCTTGAACTCTTCGCGGGTTAGTCGCGACGAGGAGCTGCTGCTCGACGAGGTAAACTTCCAGGATGCCGTCGCCGATGCCATCGCCAATCTACAGAGCTCGATCGAAGAATCGGGGGCAAATGTCGTCGCCGACGAGATGCCCATGGTAATCGGCGACCGGTTGCGGCTCGGCCAGCTGCTGCAGAACCTCATTGGCAACGCCATCCTGTATCGCGGCGACGAGCAGCCGCAGGTTCGCGTCCACGCGCGCCGCGCTGGCGATTTCTGGGAATTTGCCGTCGAGGACAACGGCATCGGAATCGCCCCCGAATACCATCAGCAAGTCTTTGAAATCTTCCGACGGCTACACAATCGCGATAAGTATCCCGGCACCGGCATCGGACTGGCCGTGTGCAAGAAAATCGTCCAGCGACACGGCGGACGAATCTGGCTCGAATCGCAGCCGGCGGCCGGGACCATTTTTCGGTTCACCCTGCAAGCCGTGACGGAGAAACCGATCCATGAACAAGAAGAACTGCTCGCCGCGTCAGTTTAACGTCCTCTTGGTCGAGGACAATGAAGACGACGTGCTGCTCACTCGGCACGCCTTCCGGAAAATGCCGTTCGCGGTCGAGTTTCAGGTCGCCCATAATGGCCTCGAAGCGCTCACGCTGCTCCGCAGCGCCGCGCGCGACGGCGCCCCGCTTCCGGACATGATCTTGCTCGACCTCAACATGCCGTGCATGGATGGGCGCCAATTGCTGGCCGAGCTTAAGGGCGACGCCGGCTTTCAGAGCATCCCCGCAATTGTGCTAAGCACTTCCGCGGCGGAGGAGGACGTCTCGGACGCCTACCGGCGGCATGCAAGTGCTTATATGACCAAGCCCATCGGCCTCTCGGAGTTCACCGACTCGATGCGGCGATTCGCCGAATTCTGGCTGGGCGGCGTGGCCGTGCTCCCCCTGATTGCGCTTTCTGTTCTACTTTTCTAGCCTCCGCGCGGGAGGCGGCCCCCCCTGTCGTCGCCAGATCGGTCCAAATCCCTTGGCGGACGACTCCCGGCCGTTTATCATGTGGGTTGCAAGGCGGCGCCAACGGCGGGGTTCCATCCCCGCCGGCAAGCGAGCGGCGGGGTTCACCCCCGCCGGCAAGCGAGCTCACCCCCGCCGGGATAAACCCGGCGGCTCGCCCGGCGCTTCGACAATTCGGTTATTCCCCCCTCCCCACAACGATGAACATCTCGCACTCAACGCGGATGAGCGGATTTAACTCAGTCCAGCGACGGCTGTGTCTCGGGCTGGCCATTTTCTTTGCCTCGCTGGCCGCCGCACCGGGTGCGGTGTTCGCCCAGCAAGGGCCGGTCGAATACAATCGCGACGTCCGGCCCATCCTGTTCGACAACTGCTTCGCCTGCCACGGTCCCGACAGCGCCGCGCGGGAGGCCGACCTGCGGCTCGACCAGCGCGAGTCGGCCGAAGAGATGGGCGCCATCTTTCCAGGCGATCCCGATTCCAGCGAATTGATCCGCCGCATTCTGTCGGAGGAAGATGCGGAGCGGATGCCGCCGCCGGAAACTAAGAAGACGCTCACCGACTCGCAGGAAGAAGTGCTCATTCGGTGGATCCGTGAAGGAGCGAAGTACGAGCCCCATTGGGCGCTCATCCCGCCCACGCGGCCGGAGCTTCCGAAGGTCGGCAACATGTGGTGGGTGCGCAACCCGATCGACCGGTTCGTCGCGGCCCAGCTCGAGGCCGCCGGTCTGGAAGCCGCCCCGGCGGCCGACCGGCGAACGTTGGCCCGGCGGCTCTGCCTCGACCTCACCGGTCTGCCGCCGTCGCCAAAGCTCGTGGATGAATTCGTCAACGACACCTCGCCGGATGCCTACGAGCGGCTAGTGGACTCGCTGCTGGCCTCCCCGAAGTGGGGCGAGCACCGCGGCCGCTACTGGCTCGACGCCGCCCGCTATGCCGACACCCACGGCATCCATTTCGACAACTATCGCGAAATGTGGTCCTACCGCGACTGGGTGATCGACGCCTTCAACGCGAACATGCCGTTCGACCAGTTCACGATCGAGAACCTGGCCGGCGACTTGCTTCCCAATGCCACTCTCGATCAGCAGATCGGCTCCGGCTTCAATCGCTGCAATATCACGACCAACGAAGGCGGCGCGATCGCGGATGAGTACGCGGTCCTCTACACCCGCGACCGCAGCGAGACAACCTCGCAGGTGTGGATGGGCCTCACCGCCGGCTGCGCCGTCTGCCACGACCATAAGTTCGACCCGCTCTCGCAGCGCGAGTTCTACGAAATGGCCGCCTTCTTCAACAACACGACGCAGAACCCGATGGACGGCAATATCAAAGACACTCCGCCAGTGGTCGTCGTGCCGCTCGACGAGGATCGGACTCGCTTCGGCCAGTTGGCAAAGCTGGTGCCCGAGGCGCAGCAGCAGGTCGAAGGCCGTCGCCGCGACGCCCGGCCGGATTTCGACGCCTGGCTGGCCGGCGCCAAACCCGACGACGTAGCGGGCGCCGTGCCGAGCTCCGATGTCGAGTTGTACGTGCCGCTCGATGACGGCGGCGCCACCATCCGCTACGAGCTGCGGGGCGAAGCGGCCGAAACGACCCTGCCGGCAACCGCCGAATGGCGGCCGGGCCGAGTGAATCAAAACGCCGCCTACCTCAACCAGGGCACGATCCTCGAAGTGCCCTCCGCGGGCGACTTCGAATCCGATCAGGCATTTTCCTATGCGGCCTGGGTCAAACTGCCCGCCAATGACGGCTCCGGCGCCGTGCTGGCCCGCATGAACGAGGACGAAAACTTCCGCGGCTGGGACCTATGGGTCGAAGGCCGCCGGATCGGCGGACACATCATCAACAGCTGGCCTGCAAGTGCGCTCAAGGTCGTGACGCGCGAC
>CAZHIV010000033.1:0-3121 GCA_964532675.1 uncultured Planctomycetaceae bacterium | reverse complement strand
CCACCCTTGGCCTGCGTTTTGTCTTGTGGTGGGTCGGGGCGGGGGCGAGTTTTTGCCAAAGATGTGGTCGCGCGTTCTCCAGCGCTTTTTTTTTTGCGGGAGCGCTCGTAGGTGCCGCGAGCCGAGCGGCACGCGTTTGCGTTTCAAGTCCGCCTCGGCTCGGCGGACCTACTGTTTCGCCGCGTAGTTCGGCGATCATGGTGGCCAGGTCGTCGAGCTCGCCGAGTTGGCAGATGCGGACAACGGCCATTTCGACGAGCGTGCGGCCGTGCATGCTGACGCGCATGCGGGCGGCCGTGTGGTCGAGGATCTGGCCGATGGCGAGGATCGTCGAGAGACCGAGTTGCTTGGCGACCTGGGCCACTTCGTCGGCCTGCGACGGCAGGGCGTAAAGCATTTGGTCGGGCGAGCAGCCGACGGCGGCGGCCATCGTGTCGCGGAAGTAGCCGACGAGCTGATCGAGCAGCAGGCCGACTTCGACGCCGCCTTGGACCGTGGCGTCGAGCTCGGCGAGCGCCGCGGCGGCATCGCGGTTGACCAGGTGCCGGACGAGGCCGCTGAGTCGTTCGGCGGGGGCGATGCCGAGGAGTTGGTTGACGCCGGCGGCCGTGATTTTCTTGTGGCCGACGGCCAGCAACTGTTCGAGCAGGGATTGGCTGTCGCGCATCGAGCCGGCGGCGCGGCTGGCCAGGATTTGCAGCGCGTCGCGGTCGACTTCGACGCCCTCGGCGGCGGCGATTTGCGCGAGCCGCTCTTGGATCGAGCTCGCGTTGATGCCGGCGAAATCAAAACGCTGGCAGCGCGAAAGGATCGTGATCGGAATTTTCTGCGGCTCGGTCGTGGCAAAAATGAATTTCACGTGCTCGGGCGGCTCTTCCAGCGTTTTCAGGAGCGCGTTGAAGGCCTCCTTCGTGAGCATGTGGACTTCGTCGATGATGTAGATCTTGAACCGCACGCGGCTGGGGCGGACGGCGACGTTCTGGCGGAGCTGGCGGATTTCGTCGATGCCGCGGTTGCTAGCACCGTCGATTTCGAGGACGTCGACGTCGTCGCCTGAGGCGACGCGGAGGCAGACGTCGCACTCGTTGCAGGGCGTGGGCGTCGGGCCGCGAACGCAGTTGAGCGCCTTCGCCAGGATGCGGGCGGCGGACGTTTTGCCGACGCCGCGAGCGCCGGTGAAGAGGTAGGCGTGGCCGACGCGGTCGCTTGCGATGGCTTGCTGGAGCGCGCGGGCGACATGCTCTTGCCCGACGAGCTCTTCAAACGATTGCGGGCGATAGCGGCGGGCGATAACGACGTAGCGGCCGGGGGCGGCGGTGTCGGGCGCCGTCGGGGAATTAGAATCGCTCATTGGATAGGTGTCAGGTGTCGGGTGTCAGTGTCAAGGCAGTCGATTCTGACACCTGACACCTATTCGATCCCCGGTGAGAGGCCCCCACACAAAGAGACGCGAGCTTATGGCTGCTGTGTTTCCACCCTGACCAAGTTCGCAAGGCCCCCATTGCAGAGGCCCCTCACCGGAGATCGCAGAGGCGGCACTTTTCGCCGCACACTATTTGTACGCGGGGCCGGGCCGGGCGTCAAAGGCTGCCGACGTTTGAGCTTTATTCTGGTCTGCCAGTGAAAAGACTCGTTACCCAACCGGTAAGCCCGGCGACGATGATTCCGATTCCGATGACGCAAGCAACGTCGTGATTAGCCGCCGCACCGGTAGCAAACAAGTATGCACCGGCGAGAACGATGACCGACGAACTTATTTCTTACATGCTGAATCTACAAACGCTTCGCAACTTATACCACTCGTTTCAGCGCACCATTAGCTTCGCCGCCGCATCGCAAGCGATGGTTTTGCTCCGGCCGGCAATTTCGATCGTCATCACATTGCGCGCAGAATCGACTCCGACCAGCGAGCCTTGCGCACCGATCTCAAGGCCGGTCTGGGAGAGATTGCGGAGAAATTCAGGCGACTGGTCGGTGACGCGGGCGAGGCGGAAATGTTCGCCGGCATTGCATTCGGAGAGGGGGCGGTAGGCGGCAGGGGCGATCGTGCCGTCGGGCTGCGGGATGGGGTCGCCGTGCGGGTCGGTTGCCGGGTGGCCCAGGTAGGCGTCGATGCGGTCGACGAGCGCGTCGCTCACGGCGTGCTCCATGTTCTCGGCTTCCTCGTGGACTTCGTCCCAGGTGAGATTGAGCGTCTGGCTGAGGAACTGCTCGATGAGCCGGTGGCGGCGGAGCACGCGGAGGGCGAGCCCCCGACCGGCGGGCGTGAGTCGCACGCCTTCGTACGGCGTGTACGTGGCCAGCCTGCTCTCGTCGAGCGTTTTGAGCATGCTCGTCACTGTGCCGGGCAGCACGCCGAGGGCGGTGGCGATCTGGCCGGTGGCGACGGCGTCGGCGTGCGTTTCCTGCGCGAGTTGGTAGATCGCTTTGGCGTAGTTTTCGACGGTTAGGCTGGCCATGGGCTGGATGCGAATCTCAGGATGCGGGATGCTTGATGCTAGGCCGAGCAAACTTTGTAGTCATCTCGCTCCGCGAGATGGTCCTCTCGCGGAGCGAGAGGACCATAATAAAAGCATAATATCTAATATCCGGGATCGACGAACTAGTGTCCGAAGTATTGCCCGCATTACCACATGACTTTGCCGATTGGCGTCGGGTTTATCCATTTAAGTCGCATTGGATGGAGCTTGCGGGCGGGCGGGTGCATTACTTGGATGAGATGCCGGGTGAAGCGGGTGGAGTGGGCGATGCCCATCCTACGCTGTTGTTCGTCCATGGGAATCCGACGTGGTCGTTTCACTGGCGGCGGATGGTCGAGGCGCTGCGGGGGCGGGTTCGGTGCGTTGCGCCGGATCACTTGGGATGTGGATTGAGCGATAAGCCGCGGCGGTTGTTGACGTTGGACGATCACATCTCGAATTCGTGCGAGCTGGTTGATAAGTTGGCGCTCGAACGTGTGACGCTGGTTGCTCAGGATTGGGGCGGCGCGATCGGGTTGGGCACGATGCTGCGGATGCCGGAGAGGTTGGAGCGGATCGTGCTGTTCAATACGGGGGCGTTTCCACCGCGGTACATTCCGTGGCGGATTCGCGCGTGCCGATTGCCGGTGGTTGGTCGGCTC
>CAZHIV010000032.1:0-15951 GCA_964532675.1 uncultured Planctomycetaceae bacterium | reverse complement strand
GGCCATGTCCACGGTGAAGTGATATCCTTCCTTCTCCGGCGTCGCGATGCGAGTGGTGTTCTTGACGATCGCTGGCTCCCACTGAGACGATTCGCCGGCCAGGAAGCCGTAAAAGTAATCGAACCCCACGAGCCGACCGGTAGGCCATCGGTCATACGGTCCCTGGCTGGTGGTCTGTTCGGCAGGCGTGTTGTGCCACTTGCCGAATGCGGCGGTATTATAGCCGTAATAACCGAGCACCTTCGCCACCGATGCGGTGGTGGCCGGCCAGTGGCCGGTGTAGCCGTCCCAATCATTGGCGAATTCGGCGATCTGGCCGAAGCCACACCGGTGATGGTTCCGCCCGGTCAGAAGGGCCGCCCGCGTGGGCGAGCACATTGCCGCATTGTGGAAGCGGTTGTACGTAATGCCGCTCTTGGCGATTCGCGACAACGTCGGTGTATGAATGGGACCACCGAAAGTGTCGGGAACCGCCGGGCCGACATCGTCCAGCATGATGATCACGACGTTGGGTGCACCGGCCGGAAGGTGTTGAACCGGCTTCGCAGGCTTGTAAACCGATTCCGCAATGGTTGGCCCGGCCATGCTGGGCGAGGGCGGCGGCGGAAACGGCAGGCTCTCTTGAGCCATCCCGATCGATGACCGCATCAACACGGCTAGTAGGATGTAGATCATTGGTCGGAAACGAGTCATGTCTTGTCCTTTCGCTGTGTACGGCCTGAAAGTAGCATGTTGATCGGGAGACCAGCCATTCACTCTAAGCGGGTTCCAGCGGGACGCGAGCTATCGGATTAGAATAGTCCGAAAGCGCCGAGTTTGAGACTGCCGCCGTCACTGGGGCTGATTGTGCACTGTTGCGAGGCGTCGGTCAACAATTCAGGTGCCATCGACCTGAAGCGAACGATCGGGCGGCGGGGGGGTATAATCCAGACGCTTCGTTGCCCAGAATATGTCCGTGACAGGCGGGTTTTGACAATGGATAATAGGTTGAATCCTACTGCCACCGAGCAACCAATTTGGATACGTATCCCGACGCGAGACGAGAGAGGAATCTTGAGATGAAATACCTCACTACCAGTCTTACCGTGTTGCTTGCGTCCGGCGCGATCGTGGCTGTCGGGCAAGTGATCTACAACACGTCCAGCACGGCAGCCGAGGGCTACCAGCGGGGGCTCGGCGGCGTCATCAGCGCTCAAGGGCAAAAGAACCTGTCGGACTCGCAGGCCGCGCTGAATTTGACGGACGCGCGGTCCGCACAGATTGACAACCAGGTGAAGTCGATCAACGCGTTTTGGGAAAAGAAGGATATCTACAGCCAGCACCAGCAGCAGGAATTGGCGGAGATCGAGCAAAAGCGCTCCGCTTATCTTGCGAAGCACGGCCTGGGAACTTTGACGCCGGAGGAATTCGATCGAACGACCGGCACGATTGCCTGGCCGAAAATATTGGAGCAGCAGCGATACGACCAGTATCGAAACAAACTGGACGAGCTCATGAAGAAACGCGCCTACATGGGCGCGCTGTCCGGCGACGAATACATGGAGGCCACCGCCGCCTCGAAGGAATGGCGCGCCTTGCTCGCCGGGCAAAAGAACGAGTATCCGGCGCCCATACTCAGCCAAATGATTCGTTTCATTTTGAAGGTAAACCGGGAGCTCGATGAAAACCTGAGCTGAGCGCGAAAACGCGGTTCGTTCCCGTTTCTTCGGCGATTCTTCCATCTACCTGCGGCGAAAGTCAATTCGATGTACACAATCGCACGGCACCCGTTTGTTATTCTGCTACTTACGAGCACTCTTCTGGCGGCGGCGGCCGGGCGTGCCGTTTTGGCCCAGTCGGCTGATACGGCCGATTGGCTCCAATCGGCAACGAGCGGCGCGGCGGAGGCACGCTATGCGGCCATCGACGACTTGGGCGAGCGCCGCGAGGCGGCGGAAGAAGTCGTGCCTGTGCTCGTGAAGCTGCTTCAGGATAAAGATCCGAAGGTGCGCTGGCGAAGCGCCCGTTCGCTGGGCGATTACGGCGAACAGGCCAAGCCCGCCGTCGACGAACTGAGGTCGTTGTTGAGCGATAAGGATCGCTTTGTGCAATATCATGCGGCGGTGGCGCTGGGAAAGATTGGCGACCGCTCGGATGCCACCATCGACGCCCTGGTTGAAACGGTTACGGTTCCGGACGGGCGCGTCGCCCGCGCGGCCATTTCGGCGCTTCGGGCGCTTAACCCCGACCCGAAACACGTGATCGGCGTTCTCGATAAGGTGCTTGCCTCGGACGACACGGTGGTTGTCGTGCACGCCGTTGAGGCGGCCATCGAGAGAGGGGCCAAAGCCGTGCCCATGCTCAACGAAGCGCTCAAGCGGCCGGGAACCGCGTACTTGGCATGTGCCGCGATCGAGCAGATCGGCCCTGAAGCTGCGGACACCGTGCCCGCGCTGAGGGAACTGCTGAGCGATACGAAGCATTCGCATCTATCGATCCAGGCCTTGTTGGCACTGGCGAGCATCGGCCCGGCAGCACAATCAGCGAGCCCGGAAATCACCGCGCTGCTGGAACATCCTACGGACAAAACCGTGCCGGTCGCCGCAGCCTACGCGCTCGGCGCCATCGGCGCCGAGGATGCGGACAAGCCCCTGCGGACGGCCGCGTCGCGGCCCGATCCGTTTCTTCAGATGGTGGCGTCCTGGTCGCTGGCCAAGTTTCATCCCGACGATGCGGGGCTCCGCGAGCAGGCCAGTAAACGACTGCACGCCGGGCTAAAGAGCGAGGATCCGGCGATCCAGGCCGCTGCCGAAAAGGGCCTTGAAACGCTCGAATCGCCCGAAGCAGAGCCCGCGGCCGAATGATCGACCCCGGGCAGGGTCATCCGGATCGCGCCTGGTTCATCGGGATTCTTAATGGCAGGAAGACCACGACGTAATATGGCCTTCGGCCAAACGGTTGTGATGTCGATCTTTCCCTAGGGCAACGCCCTAGGAACACATTCCCCCCAAGAGGCCAATTGGCCGCAGGCCATATTCGCCCATTAAGTTGTCGGAAGATCCACATATAATGGTGGCTGGATCTGGCCGTTATCATCCTGTCCACGGAAAGCGGAGCCATCGAGCCAATGAAGAACTGGCGCGAACTCATCGAGCGGCCCGCGATGGTCGCAATCGTCGTGAGCCGAGGCGTCCACTCTAATCGCAGCATTCGTGCTGCACTCGTGCTCCCTTTGCTGCTTTGGCCGATCGCATGGCCGCAGCGGCTGGGGGCGGAGACGCCGCCGCTACCAGAATTGCGTCGGGCCGGTCAGGTGACGCAGTTGTACGTCGACGACGAGCCGTTCCTCATCCTGGGCGGCGAGCTGGGAAATTCCACCGCCTCGGACCTCGCAGTTCTCGATCGGGCGATGGAAAAGTGCCAGCGGATGAACGTGAACACGATTCTGCTGCCCGTCTACTGGGATCTCATTGAGCCGGAAGAGGGCCGATTCGATTTCACGCTGGTCCAGGGGGCGATCGATCGGGCGAGGGCGCGAGACATGCGGCTCGTTCCCCTGTGGTTTGGAACCTGGAAGAACAGCATGTCGTGTTACGCGCCCAGTTGGGTAAAACGAGATACGACGCGATTCGAAAGGGTGAAGCGAAGCTCGGGCGAGACGGTTGAAATCATCAGCCCGGAGTGCGCGGCGGCGAACGACGCCGACGCGCGAGCATTCGCCGCGCTAATGCGATGGCTTAAAGAGTACGATGCCGGGTCGCGCACCGTCATCATGGTGCAGGTAGAAAACGAGGTGGGAATGATTCCCGAGGCCAGAGATCATTCCCAGAAATCCGACGAGGCATATCGGCGTGATGTACCGGAGAAGCTGCTTTCATTGTTGTCCGATGGCGAATTGGGGCCTGAGGTCGGCACGCTCTGGGAAAACGCGGGCCGCCGAAGTGGCGGGACTTGGAAGGAGGTATTTGGTGCTGGGCCGGAGGGGGAAGAGGTTTTCTCCGCATGGCAATTCGCCAACTACGTTGAAAAGATCGCGGCGGCCGGGAAGCGGGAGTATCCACTGCCGATGTTCGTCAATGCCGCGCTTGTTCGGCCGGGCTATAAGCCGGGCCAGTATCCCAGCGCGGGGCCGCTGCCACACCTGCTCGAAGTATGGCGGGCCGGCGCCCCTTCCCTGGACATGCTCTGCCCGGACATTTATTTCCCCAATTTCATGGAGTGGTGCCGCCGATACGTTCGCAACGGCAACCCGCTGTTTGTCCCGGAGATGGCCGCGTCGAAACGAGCGTCGGGAAACATCCTCTACGCGGTGGCGGAGTTCGGGGCCATTGGTTGCGGACCGTTCTCGATCGAGAACGTCGACGACCAGAAGGAGCGCCTGATCGCGAGCTGTTACGAAGTGCTGCGGGGGATGTCGGACCTGGTGCTCGATGCGCAACAGAACGGCACGATGATCGGTCTTTCGCCCCAGGTTGGCTTTGATTGGACGACCGACGACGGGCCGCAGCGGGGCGAAATGGGCGGCGTCCTTCTCGAGGCACGCTTCGATCGGCCGTCGATCGATGGCGGAAGCGAGGCAACCACGCTGCCGACGCTCGGCGCCGGCCGATGGGACGCCCCGCCCTCAACCCCGCTCGGGGCGACCATGATCCTGCAACTCGCGCCGGAAGAATTTGTGATCGCCGGAATGGGGGCGACCATCACGTTTGCGCCCGCGGACGGCGAAGGCGAAGTCGGAATCGACCGCGTGCAGGAAGGTTCATATGCAGCAGATGGAAAGTGGATCGGCGGCCGTTGGCTCAACGGCGATCAGACGCACCAAGGCCGTCACGTACGCTTCGAAGGTGGACGCTGGACCGTGCAGCACGTCACGCTGTATCGATATTAGGCTTTGTCTCGAATTGTTCATCTAGTGGCACCGGCTGCTAGCCGGTGCGGATAACTGCAAAACTGTTACACAAGCCAGCGGCCTGTGCCACTGAGCCGCAAGCATCTATGGTTTTGAAACTGGTTCTGGCATTCGTGCTCGTCAGGGCATGCGTCCCGTGTCTTGCGGGAGAACACGCCGACCCGGCTCGTCCGCAGGCGCCGTGGCCGCCGGCGGACGGGCCGCTGCGCGTCGTGATCGATACGGACGCGGCGAATGAAGTTGACGACCAATACGCGCTCGCCCTGGCGCTTGGATTTCCCGATCGCCTGCAAGTGAAAGGCATCGTGGCGGCGCACTTCGGCGATGGTGGCGGGCCGGCGGGCATCGATCGATCGTACGCAGAGATCGAGCGCGTGCTGCAAAAGGCGGACATGAAAGGCAGGATCCCCGTCAAGCGCGGCGTCGATCCGTTCGATCCGCGCAAACCGATTCCGATGTCCGATGGACTCGAAATGATCGTCGAGCAAGCCCTGGCTGCCACGCCGGAGGAACCGTTGTGGTTGGTGGCCCTGGGGCCGCCGACGGACGCGGTCGCGGCGCTTCTCAAGGAGCCGCGCATCGCGGACCGGATGATCGTGTTCTGGCACGGCCGCTCGGAGTGGCCAACCTGGTGCCGGAACTTCAACGCCCGTAACGACCCGGTGGCAACTCGGCTCGTGTTCGACACGCCGTCGCGGTTCGTGTTGTTCGATACCGGCGCGCACCTGACGCTGCCGCTGGAGGAGTCGCAACGGCGGATCGCGCCGGCCGGGCCGCTCGGCGCCTACCTGCACGAAATCCGCGGCCGTAACCCAAACTGGCTGAGTGACAAGAAAGGGATGTTCGACCTGGCCGACATCGCTGCCTTGATCGATCCCACCTGTGCCCGCTGGGAACGAACCGCGGCTCCGGCCGTAACCGATGATCTGTCTTACGATTTTTCCAAGTCCCGCGGGCAGATCGTTCGGATCTATGACGTGGATCGCGATGCGGCATTCAATTTGCTGGACGAATCGCTGCGGCGGCTGCAGCACGGCAATCGCCGCTAGGCTATTCGCGGGGATTTGAATGAATGGTAAGTTGATGCGCGGCTTTGTCGCCAATCTTGCTTGAATGGAGATCAGAAGATGAAAAACGCCCTGGAGCACCGCAAGGCCGATCATCCGGTGGAGCCGCTGCTGGTCGCGCGCTGGAGTCCGCGGGCGATGAGCGGCGAGCCGCTGACGGACGAGGAAATGCTGACGTTGTTCGAGGCTGCCCGCTGGGCGCCGTCGACTTACAACGAGCAGGAGTGGCGGTTCCTTTACGCGCGGCGCGAGACGCCGCAGTGGCAGACGTTCTTCGACCTGTTGGTGGAAGGCAACCAGGCGTGGTGCGAGCGGGCGGCGATGCTGGTGTTGATCGTCGCGCACAAGGTGTTCTCCAAGAACGGCAAGCCCAATCCCGTGCACCTGTTCGACAGCGGCTGCGCGTTCGAGAACCTCGCCCTGCAAGGCACGGCGATGGGACTGGTCGTGCACGGGATGCAGGGGTTCGATTTCGACAAGGCCCGGGAGGTGCTCAACGTGCCGGACGATTTCGCCGTGGCCGCCATGTTTGCCGCAGGCCGGCCCGGCGACCCGAAGCAGCTTGCGCAGCACCTGCACGAACGCGAGAAGCCCTCCGACCGTAAGCCGGTGGAGCAAATCATCTGCGAAGGTGCGTTCTCGTTTGGCGGCTGATTCTATTCGTCCAGCGGATAGGCGGGCGGACTCATCGGCCCCTCGTCGCTGAGAAGCGCGCAGCGGTCGGAATCGGCCAGCAGGTCGGTGATTCTTTCGTGCCGGCCGTCAATTTCGATCGCGTTGCGCACCAGGCGCACGCCGTGGCTGTAGTCAACGTAGCGGTTCCAGTGGACGATGGTGAGCGGCTGGATCGGCTGGCCGTCGAGCTTCCGCCAGCCGTAGATGGCGAGCCGCTCGGGTCGCTCGAAGATGCGCGGCGAGAGGACGATGTCCTTCTTGATGCCGGCGATCAACAGGCCGAGCGGTTTCCCGGCCCGCTGCTTTTCGATGATTTCATGGTGCTCGAAGAAGGTGGACACCGCCTCGCGCTCTCGTGTGAGGGGGTGGGGGGCGACGTGAACCTCAGCCCGGGCGTCGACGGCGTCGACGATTTTTCGCGTGGGCAGCGTGCAGCCGAAGGCCTCCGCGATGCGTTGGGCCATTTGCGGCGTCATGGGCATGCGGACGAAATCGGCGTCGCTGCCGATCGACAAGTAGTCCGGCATGACTTCGATCGACGCGGTGATTTGCTTCTCGCCGTCCGACGCAGTAACCGTCCCGCGAATCGGCACGGTTTTGAAA
This sequence comes from uncultured Planctomycetaceae bacterium, assembly GCA_964532675.1. Lineage (GTDB taxonomy): Bacteria > Planctomycetota > Planctomycetia > Pirellulales > Lacipirellulaceae > JABDGM01. The sequence goes on along the minus strand of CAZHIV010000032.1, from coordinate 8,718 downwards.
TTCCGCAGAAAGTCGGGAAAGTTGCCGGCGGTGATCTCGCGCAGGATGGCCGCTTCACGCTCGTCGAGCGACAATCCCTCCAGCGACTCGATAAACTCGCGGCCGCCGACGGCAACTGCCGGCCGCGAGGGCAACGCTGCATGCTGCGCTGAAGCGGTAGCTCGTTGTTGTTGTTCACTCCCCGCTCCCAGCTCCCCGCTCCTCGCTTCCGGCTCCGGCTGCACCCACTTGGTGTAGGCCCGCGGGCCGCCGAAGTTGCCCCACGTTTCCTCCTGCGGCGTTCCCAGCGTGGCGGCGTGCACCAGGCCGTTCATCTCGCCCACCAGGGCCGTGTGCAGAATCTTGTTTTGCGGATTGGGGTGAACGTAGAATTGGATGCGGCCATCCAGGCCCGTCGTTTCGCGGAACGGCGGAAGGACTGATTCGGTCAGCTCAAATTCTTTGCCGAACGCATCACGCATGCGGCGGGTGGCGCGGAACGTGCCGCCAGTAGGGCCGACCACTTTTTTGCCGTTGAACGTGATCTCCCGGTCGTCGTACGCGAGCACGACAAGGCGACGGGCGTCATCGCTCCTCAGCCAGCGCTCGAGCTTCTCCCGGTGCAGTGCGTCGTCAAACGAGTAGTTGGCGTCGAGAAACGCAATGCGGTCGATATAGCTCGGTATTTCGTCGCTTGCTTCGATGAGGCCAAACATGAAGCTGCCGCCGCCGCTGTGGCCGGTGAGCATCACCCGGCAGTCGTCGGTCCCGAACTTTCGCCGCCAGTCGTCGACCAGTTGTGCGATTTTGGCATTCGCATCCGGTTGCGTGCGGCGCCAGGTCGGCCAGCTCAAACCGCCGGCCTCAGCGCAAAGCAGAGCGATCCGCTCACGTGACCGCGTCTCTCCGCGGGCGCGATGCGAGTCTCGGAGAGTCTCGCCTACGTGGCCGTGCTGCTCGCGCAACAAGCGAACCTGCGCCGCGACATGCTGGATGTCGTAGTGCCAATCGAGACCGTCCGCCATGCGGCAGCCGAGCGTCTGCTCGATCGTGTTGCCGTTAGGCAGCGTGTAGACGATAAGCCGCGTGCCGCGGGTCGGCTCGCCGGCCTCATCGAGCGACGTGTTCACGTGGATGCGCTGGTTGGGCTCGACGGCGACGGTGAAGCTCTGCTCCTCGAACCAGGGCGAGCGCTGCCACGGCAGATCGTCCGAAGTGACGGGGCCCGCGAGGATCAGCACCAACGCGACGGTTCGGCCTGTGGGCATACGAAGAGTTGGCGACGGCATGGGGAGACCCTAGTGGGTTCAGCAGAACCAGTCGTTTTCAGCATAACGGCGGCGCGCGTTTGGCGGCAATACAGCGGAAGGATGGAAACCGCACCGAACCTTTCCTCGACGGTACGGGATTTGCTCGCTGTGGATGCGGACGGTTGAACACAGTCAAGTGAGGCGGCGATGAAAACCCTAACTCGCGGTTCGGCAACGGCGCAGAACGATTCGATTTGGGCGGCGACGGTCCAGATGCCGCCCGCAGGCCAGCTCTCGGAAGATATTGAGGCCGACGTGTGCGTCGTCGGCGGGGGCATCGCCGGTTTGACGACCGGTTACCTGCTCACGCAAGCGGGCCAGCGCGTCGTGATACTGGAGGGCGGCACGCTCGCCGGCGGCATGACGCAGGTGACCACCGCCCACCTGTCGGATGCCATCGACGATCGCATCAGCGAAATCGAGCGGTGGCACGGCGAGCGCGGCTCGTTCCTGGCGGCCGAGAGCCACACCGCGGCAATCAATCGCATCGAAGCAATCGCGGGCGAGCTCCGCGTCGATTGCGATTTCGTGCGGCTCGACGGTTACTTGTACTTGGCGCCCGGCGACGAGAAGGAGCTGCTGGACCGCGAGCTGGCGGCGGCGCGGCGGGCCGGTTTGATGGCCGAGATGGTGCCGCGCGCCCCGCTGGCGTACAACACGGGCCCGGCCATTCGCTTCTCGAACCAGGCCCGCTTTCACCCGTTCAAATACCTGGCTGCCATGGCGAAGGCGATCGTCGAAGCGGGCGGCCGCATTTTTACCGAGAGCCACGCCGACCACATCGAAGGCGGCGACCAGGCCACGGTGGAGGTCGGGCCGCACACCGTGCGCGCCGGCGCGGTGGTGGTCGCCACGAACACGCCCGTGAACGACCTCGTGGCCATCCACACCAAGCAGGCGCCCTACATGTCCTATGCCATCGGCGCCCGCGTGCCGAAAGGCTCGGTGACGGATGCCCTGTATTGGGACACGCTTAAGGCGTATCACTACGTGCGGCTGCAGCCGCTCTATGAGGATTCCGGCGGCGATGTCAGTCATGCACAGCATGACCTACTGATCGTCGGCGGCGAGGATCACAAAAGCGGGCAGGCCGATGACACGGAGGCTCGTCACGCCCGGTTGGAAAGCTGGGCCCGCGCCCGCTTCCCGATGATGGGCGACGTCGAGTTCACCTGGGGCGGCCAGTGCATGGAGACGATGGACGGCTTGGCGTTCATCGGCCGCAACCCGCTCGACGCCGACAACGTGTTCATCATCACCGGCGACTCGGGCATGGGAATGACGCACGGCACGATCGGCGGCATGCTCGTTACCGATCTGATCCTCGACCGGCGCAACCCGTGGGAGACGCTCTACGACCCGTCGCGCATGACGATCCGAGCGGCGGGCACCTTTGCGAAGGAAAACCTCAACGTGGCCGGCCAGTATCTCGACTGGGTCACGCCGGGCGAAGTCGATTCAGTGCGCGAGATCGAGAACGGCTGCGGCGCGGTGCTGCGGCGCGGCCTGTCGAAGGTGGCCGTGTACCGCGACGACGAGGGCCGCGCGCACGAAATGTCGGCCGTCTGCCCGCACCTGGGCTGCATCGTGCATTGGAACGCGGCCGAAAGCTCGTGGGATTGCCCGTGCCACGGATCCCGTTTTACCAGCCAGGGCCAAGTGACCAACGGGCCGGCAAACGTCGATCTTCTGCCGGCGGAGTGAAAACCCAGGAGAAACCCATGGCTCCCCATTACGACCGCTACGCCGACGCCTCGGCCGAACAGAACGCGCTGCAGGAGCATTCGGTCGGCGGCGTCGACCCGGAAGCGCTCGACGACGCCGCCGAAGCGCTCCGCCAAGCCGAGGTGGAGGCCGCGCAGCCGGAGGCCCTGGACATTTCCTCGCTCGACGCCTCCCGGCTCGATTCGATGAACATCGACGATCTGCGCGCCGTGGCCAAGGAGCTGGACATCCCCGACCGGGCCACGATCACCGAAAAGGATGACCTCATCGCCGAGATCCGGCGGCGGTTGTAGAAGTGTCCCTTCCGGAAGGAGGCGCGTATCGGCCGGGTTGCACCAAGCCCTTCGAGGCACGAGGGCGTGCCAACCGTTCGCGCACTAAGACCGCGCTACTCTTGGGTGTCCATGCTAACGTTGACCAGGAAGTCGTCGCGCAGGAAGTTGCGGCCCAACAGCAGCGGGTACTTCATGCTCTGCCGGTCGTTGAGCGTGACCTGCACCTTCTTCTCGACGTCCTCCCAACGCAACTTGAGGTTCACCTTGTAGCGCTCGTCTTCGCTCTCGGAGGTGCGGACCTTCACGTGGTCGACGATCTTGGCTTCGACCCATTCCCCCTTGCCGTCGTCGTGGCGGATTAGAAAGCGGACCGGCTTGCCGATGTTCACCTTCGGATCCGGGTCGGCGTCTTTGATTTCAAACTCTTTGCAGTGGATCGAGCAGGAGGTGGCGCCCGTATCGACGCGGGCCGGCAGCGGCAAGCCCGTACTGACCTCCGTCACGACCGCCGTGGCGCCGATCATCCGCACGACAGGCAGCTTTGACTCCGCCGCTTCGTCCGCGACGGCCGGCGACGCGCCAAGGAACGTGAGCAGGATGGCCAGCGTGGCGTACCGCATCCTGCGGAACATCGCGCCGGCAATACAAACGTACCGGAAGTGTATCAGCGTTTGCATCGTCCTTTGTCTCCTCTTGTCGTGGAAGCAGTTTGGAGGCAAACGGAATTGCGGATCGTCCCCGTGCGAGCGAGTCGATCGGAGCATGCAATTCACAGTAGCGCTGACGTCGTTCATCGTGCGCGATGCGAGCGCTAGGCCTGTGAAAGTGTAGGTTATCGCCAGCGTAGCTGCCTAGTCTATTTCTATCGAGAAATGCGGCTTTTTTTCGGATTTGACGCCGACCCAACCGCCGCCTGCGCGAGCGCGCGAAATGCCTGCGCTCGGCTTAATTAAATGACGGCAAATTAGCTAAGGCGACCGCAAAACTGTTGAGATCGGACGCGGGCGAGGTAAAATAGGAAGCGATGCGCGGTGCTTTGCGGAAGGAGCGGCCGATGGGAGACTTCAACAGCAGGTACAATCGGGCCGTGTGGTTTGATATCCCGGTAACTGAGTTGGATCGGGCGACTGCATTCTACTCCGCCGTTTTGGGAGTTCGCGTCGACCGGGAAACTTTCGGCGACTCTTCTTTTGGAGTCATCGAGCACCACGAGGGGAACGGCGGTTGCCTGGTGCCCGACCATGAGGAGATCGCTGCCGGCGGCGTGCTCATCTATCTCAACGTAGACGGCCGAATCCGCGATGCGGTGAATAAAGTCGTGCCGCACGGTGGTACGGTCGTGAAACCGGTCCACGCCATCGGGCCGCACGGCTTCCGGGCCATCATCCTGGATAGCGAAGGCAACCGCGTGGCGCTACACTCGAACACCGACAGTTGAATTTACGTGACAAGAATCCAGAGACACGTTCTGCATGTCTATGCCCCGCGTTTCGCGGTGGCGTTCTTCCTGCTCCAGGCGAGCGTTGCGGCATCAGCCGGCAAGGAACTCGACCTGCGGCCTATCGACGGCTCGCGGCCGCGGAACGTCGTCTTCATCCTGGTCGACGACATGCGGTACGACGTGATGCGCTTCGCCGGCCATCCGTTCGTGAAGACGCCGCACATCGACGCCCTGGCGGGCGAAGGCGCGCACTTCCCCAATGCGTTCGTCACCACCTCGCTCTGCTCGCCGAGCCGGGCCTCGATCCTCACCGGTCAGTACATGCACAAGCACCGCGTGGTGGACAACAACAACCCGGTGCCGGAGGGCACTCGCTTCTTTCCGCAGTACCTGCAGCGGGCCGGCTACGCCACGGCTTTCATCGGCAAGTGGCACATGGGGCACGAAAGCGACGATCCGCAACCGGGCTTCGACCATTGGGTGAGCTTTCGCGGCCAAGGCCATTACTATGCGCCGGGCCCCAACTGGCGGCTCAACGTCGACGGCAAGCACGTCCCGCAGCGCGGCTACATCACCGACGAGCTGACCGACTATGCGCTCGACTGGCTTGGCCAACAGTCGCAAGAGAAGCCGTTCTTTTTGTACCTCTCGCATAAAGCGGTGCACGCCGAGTTCGAGCCGGCCGAGCGGCACCGCTCGCTGTACTCGGATGTGGAGATCGAGGCTCCCGAAACGCAAGCCAATACGCCCGAGAACTACCGTGGCAAGCCGATGTGGGTCAAGAACCAGCGCAACAGTTGGCACGGCGTCGACTTCCCTTACCACTCGACGCTCGATATCAAGGCGTATTACCGCGAATACTGCCGAACGCTCGCCGCCGTGGATGACAGCGTCGGACGCATCATGAAACTCCTGCGTGAACGCGGGCTGGCGGACGACACGGTCGTCATCTTCATGGGCGACAACGGCTTTCTGTTCGGCGAGCACGGGCTGATCGACAAGCGGTGCGCGTACGAGGAATCCATCCGCGTCCCGCTGGTGGTGCGCGGCCCGGGCGTGTTCCCCGCCGGCGAGACCATCGAGAGCGTGGTGGCAAATATCGACATCGGGCCCACGGTCTTGGAGCTGGCCGGACTCGAGGCGCCCCCCGACATGGACGGCCGCAGCTTCGTAGGCCTGGCGACCGGCAAGACGCCGGCCGACGCGTGGCGGAAGCACTTGCTCTACGAATACCACTGGGAATGGGCCTTCCCGCACACGCCTACCATGTTCGCGCTGCGCGGCGAGCGGTTCAAGTTCATCCAGCACCACGGCGTGTGGGACATCGACGAGCTGTACGACCTCCAGGCCGACCCCCACGAAACGCGAAATCTGTACTTCGATCCGCAGTATGCCCAAGTCGTACAACAAATGCGGGACGCGCTCGACGAGGAGCTGCGCCAGCGGCACGCGGCGCAAGTGCCCTTCGGCAAAAAGTGGGGACTGGGTCAAAACAAGCGCAGCGACTCCGGCTCGAAAGCCGCCGAGTTCCCGCCGCAGTTGATCCTCAGTACGGAAAAGGAAACGGAAAGCGATGAGTAGCGCTTTCCGAGAAAGGATTCACGCAGAGGCGCAGAGGACGCGGTGGAGGAACACTAATCAGCGCTAATTCCCGCTAATCCTGGATTTCATTAGTGTTTATTAGTGAGAATTAGCGTTCCCAGGAGCTATTCTGCGTTCTCTGCGCCTCTGCGTGAGGCAAATGACGCCATGCGAATTCGCGATAGCGGGATGCCGGACGAGGATTGCTGGGAATCGTTGTTCGACGTGCCGTTGATCCTGTCGCGGCTGGGCATCGAGCGGTTCGGCGATGTCGCGGAGCTCGGCTGCGGCTACGGCACGTTCTCGATCCCCGTGGCTCGGGTAATTCGCGGTACGCTCTATACGTTCGACGTCGATCCCGCAATGTTGGCCCGGACCGCGGAGCGCGGCGAGGGGCTGCGAATCGTGGCGCGGGAGCGTGACGTCATGCAGGAAGGGTTCGGCGTGTCGGCCGACGCCGTGCTGCTGTTCAACATCCTGCACTGCGAGGAGCCGGTGCGCCTGCTGCGGCACGCGGCCGACGCGCTGAACCCGGGCGGCGCAGTGCTAGCCATCCACTGGCGGCACGACATTGCCACGCCCCGCGGCCCCGCGACCGAGATCCGCCCAAGCCCTTGGCAAATCGCCGGCTGGGCCGCGGAGGCCGGCCTGCGCGCGTCGGACGCCATGGACCTGCCGCCGTGGCACTATGGTTTGCGGATGTGGGCTGAATGATTAGAGCACTTTCACAAAGAGCCCATCCCAGAACCGTCGGGGACTGGCTCATTTTGCGGAGTCTTCGGAGCAAATGTGCCTGTCCCCCTCTCCGCAGACGGTTCTGGGATAGGCTCTAAATCCGTAGCCGTGATTTCGTCGCATTCATCGCGAAAACTGTGGAATTGTCCGCCACATGTCGGAGCGACTCGCTCTAGTCGCGGCTCTCTGCCTGTTCTCGATTGATGGGATACTCGCCGCGACTTCCAACCAGTGGCAGCAGCAACATCCAGTGGAGCCACTCGACGCTGGTGTCTCGGAATTGGGACAGGCCGATCTGCATCCGCTCGTGGCCCTGAGCCGGCTGGGAACGGTACGTTCCCATCAGGTAGTCCCACCAGGGCAGATTGAATCCGAAGTTGCTGTTCGTCTCGCGGGCGAGGACCGAATGGTGGACGCGGTGCATATCGGGGGTCACGACGAACAGCCGCAGCACGCGGTCCACGCCCGCCGGCATGCGGATATTGCTATGGTTGAACATGCTGGTGGCGTTGAGCAGGACCTCGAAAATGAGCACAGCCACGGCCGGCGCGCCAAGCAGGACGATGGCCGCCGCCTTGATGCCCATCGAAAGCAGGATTTCGATCGTATGGAAGCGCAGGCCGGTCGTGACGTCGAAATCCAGGTCGGCGTGATGAACCATGTGCAGCCTCCAGAACAGGGGCACGGCATGGAACATCACGTGCTGCAGGTAAATCACGAGATCCAGGGCGAGCACCGATAGGACAATCGCCAGCCAGCCAGGAAAGGCGACATTGTGGAACAAGCCCCAGCCGCGCTCCTCGGCAATGAGCGCGATGCCCACGGCGCCCAGGGCGAACGCCAGCCGAACGGCGACGGTGTTCACGGCGGTGAGCCCGAAATTGCTGAACCAGCGGAGGCCCTTACTGACGGAGAGGGTTCGCCGCGGAGCGATCAGCTCCCAGCTCGCCAGCAGAACCAGCACGCCTACGAAACAAGCCAGGCGGATGATCGGTTCATACTGCATCGGAATCCAGATTCTACAGCGTCGCTTTCAACCGCCAAGAACGCCGGCGGATTGCCTGGGTCGTCACCATGCGCGGTAGCGCTAGCCGGGCTCAATCCTTGGCCTTCTTGAAGCCGGCTCGGATGAGTTCTTTGTATCCGGGCTTCAGCGGCCGCACTGGATACTCGTATCGTTCGAGAATATTGCCGGCGGTCACTGCCCGCTTGCCGACGACGCAGTGGATGTAAAGGACCTTGTCGTCGGGAAGGAGCTTCTTGAGCGCTTCCTCGCGGAGGCCGCGCTTCAGGGCGCTGAGCGGCAAGAAGATGGCTCCTTCCACGTGTCCGTCGTCCCACTCGCGTTTCTCTCGCACATCCACCAGCACCGCCTTCTCTTCGCTCACGTTCTTCAGCACCGTTTTTAGCGAGTCCTTGGTCAACTCCGCGGCTTGAACGCCGAACGGGATTGCGGCGAGGGACGTTATGGCGACGATGGTGGCAACGTGACGAAATCGCATTACCTGGCTCTCCCTTTTTTGGACTTGGCAGGCTATTGATCGGCCTCGCCGTGGAACGCGGCGACAATCGGAGAATCCCAAAGTTGCCGCCAAGAGATCAAGACCAAATCGGATACGCGACCACGTTCCATGCAGGTTCTCCGGTCATTATACGGCCAATGTCCAGCCGT
>CAZHIV010000031.1:0-9296 GCA_964532675.1 uncultured Planctomycetaceae bacterium | reverse complement strand
ACAAGCAGCCCCGCTGCATCGGTGTTGCTGGTTTCGTTTCCGGAAATTGTAGTGTTGAAAATACTGGCCGGCGCAAACGAAACCGATACGGCCGTTCCGGAGTTCTCAGCGATCGTGCTGTTTGAGATATTGATGCCGCTTCCGTAGATATATGATACTCCTCTGCCGTTCCCCGTAATTTCTACCGCATCAAGGTTGAGAATAGGCCCTGCATTCATACTGATGGCCGCGCCCGAAGCGCCACGGAGTGTGAGTCCTCGGATGGTTACGCTATAGCCCTGGGAATAGGACGTGGAGAACACGGAGCTCTTGCCATTGGCATCGATGGCAAGCTGACTCGCGCCAGGTCCTACTATCTCGACGCTGCTGTTGAAGGCGAGCTGCTGCCAGAGAGCGGGATCCAGAACGATGGTGCCGACGACCTCTGACGCGAACTCGATCCGATCCGCCCCATTTAATACGTTTGCTAAAGCGAGCGCCTCGCGTAAACTGAGATCCCCTGCGGCGTAATTGCCGTCGGCCTCGTCGACCAACGTGCTGACGATAATCGGGGCGGCAAACTCGAAGGCGCCGATATCCACGGTACCTCCGACAGGACCGGCCGTGCCGGCGTCCACATCGCGGGAGAAACCTCGCTGATCCTGACTCAGGGCGACGCCGCCAATGGCCGCTTGTGCATTGCTTCCCTTGTCAATCGCCGGGCTTGTTGCCAATAGCGCATAAGTCTGCGTGGGACCGCCGTAATAGCCGAGCGCTGCCAAACCAGCACTGTCGTTAATGACGTTATTGCTGCCCGGCTGCGAGGATTCGTCATTGCCAAGTAGATTGTAGTCACTCGACGATTGAAGAGTTCCATGAATATCGTCGCCGGCAGCTGAATAGGCCGTGTTGCCAACCACAATCGAATTAAGAAGCGTGATGCTTCCGCCGCCCGTATGGATACCTCCGCCCTGGCCGGATATGCCATCCGTTGTGTTCACATCGGCCTGGTTATCGGTAATCGTGCTGTTGATAATCGTGAGCGGCGCGGCAACCGAAGTGATGCGAACCGCGCCGCCGTGTTCGTCCGCGGTATTACCCGAAAAGGTGCTGTTCACAATCGTAGCCGTGCCGGTACCGTTCGAACCATGCATATAAATGGCGCCCGCGCCAGCTGCCTGGTTCGCGGTAAACGCGCTTCGCTCGATGACGAGCGCGTCGTCAATGTTTCGGTAAACTGCAATCGCACCGCCTGAGTTGCCGGCTTCATTGTCGTAAAACGTGGAATCGATAACCCGCAGTGTGCCTTGCGACCAGATGGCGCCGCCGTGGCGGTCGGCTACGTTTCCGGTGAGCACTACCGAGTCCAGCGTCAAGTCACCCATATTGTGTACACCGCCGCCCGACGAATCATTTCCAACACTGCCGCCCGTGATTGTCACACCGCTAATCGTTACGTTGGCGCCGCTTGCGATGTTGAACACGCGGCTGTTGCCTTGAGCGTCAACTGTCAGCTTGTCCGCGCCGGGCCCTACGATTTCTAAGTCGTTGCCGGCCACAATATCAAGCTGCGTGCCCGACAGCAGAATCTCATCAATGCTGGGAGCAAACACGATCTTTTTCAGGCCCGGGTGATCCTGGTCCGCCGCCAGAGCTATTGCTTCACGAAGACTGAAGCTTGCATAGCTGTAATCGCCGTCCGATTCATCGACAAGCGAGGATACGACGAATGTGTCTGTGTTCGCCAGCCAGATGTCGTAATCGTCTTCGTCAATTTGGCCATCCTTGTTGGCATCTGCTTGTGGCCTGCCCTCTTGCCAGATAACGAAGTCATCATCGTTCACCATGCCATCGTAGTTAAAGTCGCCGTCAGGTACATCCTGTCCTTCGAGCGTTACATATCCCCACGCCGCTGCGGCAGTTCCCCCGTAGCTCAATGCATACCACTCACCATGACCCAGATCATTCGGCGCAGTTACTCCACTATTCCATGAATGCACGAATTGGATTAGTTGTGATTCGTCAACTATTGGAGCTGTAAATTCAACATGATGGCTAAACGCCCCTTGAGTCGTACCTTGTAAATCCTCACTGACGCCTGGAAAATCTTGATACCAATTCCACTCACCGTTGTTGTCCGTAACAGCTACGAGCGTAAATAACCCAACATCAGTATCCATCTGTACACGTATTTCGATGCCGGGCTGAGCAAAACCGTCCCCGGAAACTGTCTGTTCATGCCCAGCGGCGATGAATAAGTGACCATGAAATACTAGATTTCCGACGACACCAGGAGCGATAAATGTATTTATTCCATGCGCATCGCCGAATGCGTACCCGCTAGATGTAGCGTGGTCCCACGGCTTTCCCTCGGAGCCCACTTCAAGCAATGATCGAGTAACGATTTCCGGAGCCGGCGTTGTCTCCCCAACCAGCGTTGACATCTCTCCCATCATGAGTGCCCCAGCAGAGGCGCTTGCTGTCCCATCGACGACATGGACAGCTGCTACATTTGCCACAGATGGACCGACGAATTCCACCGATCGATGCTCGATTTCGGCGCTCTCGTCATTCGCGTATGCGCGCGTATCAACCCGTGTAGCAATCAGACCGTACGATAGCTCGAACTCGCCAACAGCAGCGGACAGCATATGCCGATCTTCTAAAAATTCGATATTGGGCTTTCGATGACCGTCGTATCCGCAAAGTTTCGAAGAAGAAAATTTGCGTGCCTTCTTCTTGGATCCAAACCGTACATATCGCGAGAACCAAGAGTGGATTCCGCCGTACATTGTCTGTTCTCCCTAACAAGAAAAATATTGCAAGTCACCATCGTGCGTAATAGCTTTATCCTTGAGTGCATCTACATGAAAACAAAGACAGAACTACGCAGACCGCACAATTCAGCCACTGCTGTGCCGCACCGGGCCGCTACGTGGTCGTCAACTCGATATCGATTGTGTTGGAGCCATCCTCAACTTCGTATTGCAGCCCCGACGTTTCGATAGTGGTATATTTCTCCGGAATTCGGAACTTGATCGGGCGCATATCCCGCTCGCCGTATGCCCGATCGGTCGGTATTTCGTGAATTTGCACCGCGACCTTATAGCTGCCGGGCCGCAGACCGCGGTCGTTCATCGTTTTTAGAAAGTACGAGCCATCGGTTTGAATGGCTCCCGTTGCCGGGTTTTCTTCACCCGAAGCGGGGGCAAAAATAACGACCCCTGGCCCGATTGGCTTGCCGTCCAAGGTGACTACGCCCTTCACGTTGGCATCGAACCGGGCCCCACAGCCGAGCATCGTCACAGAAACCGCGAATACCGTGGCAATGGCCCATGCCAAGGAAAGACGGGAAATATTCATGCTAGCCGGCACTCGACGAACGTAAATTGATTGCTAATCCGTTAATCCGAGGAGCAGGTAAGTCGCCGCATGGCGAATATGAGCCGCCGTGTCAGTTGTAATCGCTGACCACTTCCTCTCGCTGCCGAGTCGAGAGCGCACGAAAAACCAGATGATTCATACTGTCGCTGAGATAGGTCACCGAACCATCGGCGAAGGCGAACTGAGCGCCGCTGGGATGGTAACTCCGGAACCCGCGGATGCGTGGCCAGCAGGTTCGAATGCCGGGATCGGGACCGTTGGCCCCTATGCAGTAACCGTCCGTGCGCCAGTCCCAATTCATTTGTACCGCCGTAATGGCCCAATCGCCATCGCTGGACCAGGCTGCGCTGTTGCCATCTTCGGGCGACGTTTCGCCGACTAAAATGGTCTTGCTCGTCCCATCGGTTATCTCGCGCATTTTCACCCCGCCACGGATGAAGGTTGACCTCCAGAAGATGCCGACACAATCGTTGCCGCTATAGCATTGAAACAGAGGATTGTACGTCCAGAAGCCTGGCGGGTCCGGCGGAGGCGTGAACTCGAAATGCCCGTCGCCGGCATTGCCCTTGTAGCACGTCGTGGCGACCATCACCGGCGCGTTCTCAACTTCCGTAGAGCTGCTGTAGGGATACTGGTTCTGCTGCGGGCCGCCAAATTCGCCAACCGAAGGACAAACGAGGACTGCCGGCTGGGAAGCCAAGGCCTGCCGAAACTCCGGATCATTCCAGTTCATCCCCGTCCGACCCAAGAAGATATGCCATCCACCGCCCAAGCCACGGTCCTCACGATTAAACTGGTCATAAAGCGCCTGTTCTTCGAGTTGCGGCAGCACCCGCACGATCCAACCGCCGCCGTCGAGACCCTCCGGGGGAAGACCTCCCATTTGGGTGATAGGCCTCCACTGAAAAGTCAGCTGACCGACATTCACGTCCTGCACCGACCCAGCCGGACTTAGATAATAATCCTCGTCCACCGGAAAGTGCTGGTGTTGATCGTGGTAGTTGATGGCGGCGAGAGCGACGTTTTTCAAGTTGTTCGAGCACTGGGTGCGGCGGGCCGCTTCGCGGGCGGCCTGGATCGCCGGGAGCAACAAGGCCACCAGAATCCCGATGATGGCGATCACGACCAATAGCTCGACCAATGTAAAGCCACGCAGGGAATGACGAATTTCCGAATGACGAATGACGAATGCTGGCATTGGGGCCTTCGTCATTCGTGCTTCGGCATTCTCAAATGCCGCTCGGCTCGCGGGCCCTTCATAACGAGGGGCTCGAAGGTGTCGTATTCGGCCACCAGTTTTCATGGTTAGTCCTCCGGACCTCGTTCGTCGCTCGGCACGTCGCCTAGCGGGTCCTTACCGCGTTCGGCGACGCCAGGTCGCGACAATGCCGAGGGTTAGTAGTCCCAATGCGTAAGTAGCCGGCTCGGGCACGGCGGCGTTCGCGTCCGGCGCGGCGCCTAACATCGCGCCGAAGTTGTCGACCCAATCCTGGTACCCTTGCGCACCGTCGTAGGAGTTGGGATCGCTGCGCCACAGAGCGTAATCGGCCGCGTCCACCTTGCCGTCCATGTTGTGGTCCCCGTCCAAGCCCGGCGGGGCCGGCAGCATGACCCGAAGGCTTTCGATTTCCAGGTCGACCACGCCGATGCCCTGGAGCGTTTCGACGCCGATATAGTACAGGTTGAAGTCGGTGAGCAGGCCGTCGCCGGCGTTCACGAATTCGCCGGCCGTTTGGACAGTAAAGTCGGTGAGCGGAATCGAGACCGTCGTCATCGTCGACGTGTTGAACTGGTTCAGCAGCAGTTCGTAGGAGTAATGATCGCCGCCCTGGCCGGGCGCCGTGTCGTCGCCGTCCTTGTCCCTCACCACTATCCGCACGCGGTCCGCCTGGCCGGCCCCCAGCGGCTCGGTAAGCTGGGCCGTCACATCGAACGTGGCGGTGGTGCCGTCGAACGAGTGGGTGTTCGGCGGCTGGTAAAGGCCGAAGCCGCCCACTTCAAGATCGTCGTGCGTGTTCAGCACAAGGTTCGTGAAGCCGTTCTCATCGAACCGCGAAAGTTGGTCGGTGTTGGCGAACGTGTTAAACTCGCTCGGGAGATAATTCATGCCGCCGATGTTGACCTGGGGATCGCTGGCCGCGCGGCGGAACGGCGAGCCGAACCGCTCGCTGATCCCGCCCCGCCCGTCTAACCGAGCTACTTCCTGCGTGCTGGAGTTCAGCTTCACGACCCGCAGGGACTTGATTGCGAAATAATCGAGCGACGAGACGTCGTCGTAGGGAGTCTGCAAGTGGATCTGCTTGGCGCCGTTGGGAACGGCGAGCCGGCCGGGGCCGGCCACGTTGGGATCGTCGAAGGCCTCGAAGGCGTTGAAGTCGGCCAGGCCATCGCCTAGTTCAACCTGTCCCGGCGGCGGCGGCGAGATGATCATGTGCGAATCTCCGGTGAACCCGGCATTTGCCCCCGACAGCGAGCCGCCGTTGCTGCGGATCGTGTAGTAACCGTCCGCGTCGGGGCCGCTCACGATGTTGGCGTTGTTGATAGGATCCGGTGCGGCCAGGCCCGTGAAGTTCCACTGCCACTGCTCGGCTCGGCGGATGCCATCCTCGTCGAACCCATCATACGTATCGAGCGTAAAGTTCAGTTGGTCGCCGTTATTGCCCGTGAGTGGCTTAAAGACCAGCTCGCCCACGTACTGTGTCGGATCGAAATTGATTCCGAAGCCCGAGCGGTCGAGCAGCGGGAACATATTCGACTCTACGGGGTTGATCATAGTGCCCGCGCTCATGGGATTCCGGGCATCGGTGCTCTGGTTGAAGTTGAAGCCCATGCCCGACCCGCCGGTCCCCTCTTTGCGGATCACGAACGATTGAAAGCGGCCCAAATCGGAAGTCTCAACCACCATCCCGTCGTAGAGGAACATTCCATAGCCGCCAAAATCCACATTCGAGCCGGTGACGCCGTAGGGCGAGTCACCGCTGTTGTTGACCATCAGCGCGTCGAAGGCCATCGGAATGTTGCCCTGCGCCTGTGCGGAGCGCGCCGCGCAGAGTGCCAATAAGCACAGTCCGCCAATTCCCACGATCTTTGTTGCTTCTCGACAATGCGCGAACATGAGTAGCCTCCGAGGAATGCGATTCCGCTTCACAACCGACTCGCCACCTGCCACCAAGCTAGCCGGATCAACGATTTACAACACAGCCGATCAGAATATGGGTCTGCAAACTTCGTTCCACTCGCGACGGACGCAAGCTTTTAATTGGAGCTGGCGCAACGACCGGCAGCGCGAACGGCGCGAGGCAATCGAGGAAAAGTCGCGCCAACCACACGCACGGGGCTTCAAAGCCGCCGAAGTGCATCCTTTTCTATTGCGTTGTCACCCACGCGCCGCCATTGGTTGGCGGACGCGATTTGGATGCACTCCGAGCGGCGCACCGCCGCCCGGAGCGATCCTGAATTCCTAACCGAATCGTTTCAACCGAACGCCAGCCTTACGCCGCGCGTCGACGGCCGGTCGCCAACAAAATGGCCGGTGCCGCAAAGGCCAGCAGCGCGAACGATGCCGGCTCCGGTATCGCGATCCGAACGTAGTCGATTTCCACATTCAGCCGACCGGTCGAACCGAACACGCTCTGGATCTGCAGCTGCCGCAACCCGGGGTTGTTGATCCCGTCGCCGGGGTCGAAACCAAACGCGGGCTGGCTAAACAAAGGGCTGGAGACAGCGTTCGTAAGCACGTGGAACTGTCCGTCGACCGGTACACTGGTCAAGTCGAACTCATATATGAATTCGTCCGCACCCACCGGAAAGCCGCCGTCGTGGTCGATGTACGCCGTGCGGATCGCCGTCGCCGCGTTCAGCGGCAGGATTTTGATCCGCAGCTGCCACTCCGCCGTGGCCGGATCAAAATTGATCTGATTCGTATCCGGCGGATTGCCGTAGTCAACGCCCACTCCACCGAACACGCCGTTGCTGCTGTCGGCATCTTGCACGTCGAGAATGATGCTCGTCGGGCCGGCGGTGAACGCCCCGGCAGCACTGAAGTCGCCGTGCGTAAACGCCCCGAACCCGTTGGTCGGATTCGTCGGCCAATAATTCTCGTCGAACACGACGGGCAGTTGCGCGCTGGCAACGGGCCCGATCAATGCCACGACCAACGTGGCCATGGCAACACACCAAAACTTTCGCTTCATTAGGACACCTCCGCATACCTCGAGGAAACAATCCGGATGCCTATCCACGTAGATAAGGCCACAGAGCAAACGCGTTTCGTCGCCAAGCCGCCCGTACCGGCAGACTCCGTAGCAGATCGCCGCAGCACTCGACTCCACGACTTCGATCTATCGTTCACCATACACAAATCTTCACGCATTCCGGGCAATCGCTACCGGATAACTACATTTTTATTCGCAAAAGTTGAATTTTTTGCCACTTTTCGGTTCGGGGCTCGTCAACTCTGGCCGGGCTGGGCCCGTCGAGCTGCGGATCACCAGCTTCGGCTTGACGGTCATCACCTTGGGCTTGCTGCCGCTGGCCGAGGCCTCGATTTCCTTCAACACCAGCTGCGCGCCGTATTCGCCGATCTTGGCGGCGTCGAAGCCGACGGTCGTCAGCGGCGGCGTCATGTACCGCGTCGCAAAAATCTCGTTGAAACCGATCACGCTCAGCCCACCCGGGATCGGTACGTCGAACTGCCACATCGCATGCACGATGAGCGTCGCCTCGAAGTTGCTGTAGCAGATGATGGCCGTAGGCCGGTCCCGGCCGGCAACGAGGATGTCCACGACGTCCTCTTCGGGAACGCGCACGCATTCTCTCGGCTCCAGGCCGGCGTCCGCCATCGCGGCCCGGTAGCCGGCGAGCCGTTCCTGCACGCTGCAGTGCGGCTTTATCAATTGATGGACGTACAGCAGGATTCGCTGGTGCCCCAAACCAATCAAATGCCGCGTGGCCGCATGCGCACCGGCAAAGTCGTCCACGACGACTTGCGAAACACTGGGATCGGAGTTGTCGCCGAGGAGCACCAGCGGCAATTGGCGTTTGCGAAGCGCCCCCCGGACTTCTTCGGGAAGTGGCTGGAAAACCACCCCCCCATCGATTTGGCCGCCCAGCACGATCTCTTCCCAGCAACCCGATTTGTCGATGGGGGCGAATACCAGATGGCAGCCGGCTCGCTGCAAAGCCCGAACCAGGCTATTCACCACTTCGGTGTTCATTCCTTCGAAAATCCAGGCATCGTCGGTGTACAACAGGCCGATGCCGTGCGTGCGTCCGCGAGAGAAAGCGCGGGCGCGGAGATTGGGGCGATAGCCCATTTCCGTGGCGAGGCCGCGTATCCGCTGAGCCGTTTCCAAGCTTCGGCGGTGCGACCCTTTGATATCGCCCCGCAGAATGCGGGCGACGGTCGAACTGGAGACGCCGGCTCGTTCCGCGATTTCGTAGATCGTTACCGACATCCTAATGGTCCTTTGCGAACCTCGGACAGGTACGGGCCACTTAACCACAGCCATTCAGGCCAAGGAAGGCCGCGGAAAACGTCTCCATCCTGCGTCGTAAACAAGCAGACGAGCGTCGCGCCGGCGTCGAGCGACAAATTTTGCGCGTCCGCCCATTCGCAGAGGCCGCCATGACACCATAGCCAGCAAACCTTTGCTTGGTCATTATGCCACCGGTGTCATGTTAAATACTGCCGGAATAATCGTCAAGCAGTTGGCCTGGATTTTTTGGAAAAGTTAGTGCTGGCCAGTTGCTTTCCCCGAGCACTGTGAGTAAACAGAGCTTGGGGCCCTTGGCATCGAAAACGGGTCGTAAGCGGGCGGACTGGCCGGCTAAAACATCGCTATGAAAGCGTTTTCTGCCACCGGTGCTAAGAACGCTTTGCAAACACTCGTGCGGTGGGATAAACGGCGGGCGAATCCGTAGGCCGGTCGGTT
>CAZHIV010000030.1:0-5606 GCA_964532675.1 uncultured Planctomycetaceae bacterium | reverse complement strand
TTCGCGCTGAGAATAGCGGCGGCGCGGATCGCAGGAAACCAGCCCCATCACGCCGATGATTCGCTCGCGGATTTTCAGAGGCACGCTGATTACGGCTCGAGGCCCGAGCTCGCGGATGGCCGCGCGGTGCTCATCGCTCTGTGCGATGCTGTCGAGGAAAGCCGCGGGCAGCTCCGGCATGAGCTGTGGTTGCCCGGTGCGCAAGGAACGTACGGTCGCCGTCTCGGAAGACCAATCGAGCGGCGAGCTGGCCAACATTTGGGCCAGTAGCGACTCCTTGGCCGGGTCGCGGTGGGCGTGGGCATGGTAATCGATCGCGCCATGCTGGTCGACTACGTAGATGACGCACCAATCGGCCAGGTACGGAATGGGCAGCCGCACCGCCTGTTGCAGCGTACTCTCGCGATCGGCAAGCACGGCCAGCGCGCTGCCGGCACCGGCCAGAAACGACAGCGCCTCCTCGGCCCGCTTGCGATCCTCGATGTTGACGCTGAGCTGCTCGCGCTCGCCGATGGCTTTTTCCGCGGCATGCAGCGCGGCCCAGCGGGCGGCGTGCAGCTTTTCACCCAGCCAGCCCGTGCCCAAGGCCACGGCTATGAACACAACCAGTCCGAAGCGGTCCTCCGGCTGGGCAATCAAAATGGATTCTGGCGGCTGCAGGACAACGTACGCGATCAGCAGGGCGCTGAAGAGCGTGGCGAACAGCGTCGGCCGTAAACCGCCCCACCAGGCTACGACGAACACCATGGGGAAGAAGGTGATGAACGGGACCCGCTCGCCCAGTGCCGGCAACAACACGATTCGAACGCCCCAGGCGGCTAAGACGCCGAGAATGGCCACGATCAGCGACGTGGGGATGTTTGGTCGTTCCCTCATTGCGAAGCTCGGCCTGCAACGGCAGGCGGTGGACAGGGTCGCCTGAATTCATCATTGCCGAAGGGTACCAATCGGGCAAATTAAGTGGCGTATGCCCGCGGCCGCGTGAAACTGGCTGGCCGGATGCGTCGAATTGACGCTATGGCGGTCCATTCGTGCCAGAAACCGTCCGATCGTACCGTCCAAATACCATGCGGCCCGCGCTGGTCTGCAGCACGCTGGTGACGACCGCCGACACCTGCTTCCCCACGTGGTCGCGACCGGATTCGATGACCACCATCGTGCCGTCTTCCAGGTAGCCGACGCCTTGTCCCGGTTCCTCGCCGGGCTTCACGATCCGCACCTCCACCGCTTCGCCGGGCAGGAACACCGGCTTGAGCGAGTTGGCGATGTCGTTGAGATTGATCACGCCCACGTTGTGCAGCTTGGCCACTTTGTTGAGATTGTAGTCATTCGTTACGACCTTGCCTTGCAGGTGCTTGGCGAGCAGCACGAGCTTTTGATCGACGGGCTGGCCGGCGAACTCGGGCAGCTCGCGGTCGTGGATCATCAGGTCCACCTTGGTATCGCTGCGCAGGCGATTGAGGATGTCGAGGCCGCGACGGCCGCGGTTGCGGCGCAGCTTGTCGCTGGAGTCCGCGATGGCCTGCAGCTCGGCGATCACGAATTGCGGCATGATGAGCTGGTTGTCGATCACGCGAGTCTCCACGACGTCCGCAATCCGCCCGTCGATGACCACGCTCGTATCGAGCACGTACGGCTTGAGCCCTTTGACCTCCTTGGCAAACTCGACGTACGGGATGATGAAGCGAAAGTCGTCCTTGGTCTGCAGGAGGACGCTAATCGCGGCGTAGCAAATTATGGTCGCGATGGCGAGTTGCAGCCAGCTCACCAGCTCTTCGTTGGCCCCTTCCAGCCAGGGCGTGAGCACGAGTCGGAATACGTAAGTGAGAATGAGGCCGATGAAGGTGCCGAAGATGACGGCGGTGATCGTGTCGAGGCGCTTGCGGCGCACCGTGACGTCGATCGCCAGCACCGCCGCCGCCAACGCGAGGACTCCGAGGAAGCCCGCCCACGGCAACCACTGCCCTTTGTCTTCGCCGGCCACGAGCGGCGAATTCGCCAGTTGGAAGCCCAGCGCAATCGCCATCGCCAGGAAGACACAACGTAATATCACCAGCGCCATTTGCGAACACTCCCCTCCCCGGAGCATTTCATTATGATCGCCCGGCAGGGGGCCCACAATGGCGGGACGGCAGTCGCGCGTGCTCTTCGAGCGCGAAACGATCGGTCATGCCGGCCAGGTAATCGGCGACGGCCCGGGGCACGCCGTCCTGCTCGGCCAGATGCTGAAACTTCGGCGGCAACTGTTTGGGGTCGCTGGCCAGCGCTGCGAACATCTCGCGCAACGCCTGCTGAGCGGGCCGGCGCTGGACCAAAACCTCCGGGTGGCGATAAACGCTTTCAAACAGGAATCGCTCGAGGCCCGACTTCTTCTCCGCGAGCTCCGCTGACGGGCGCACGACGATTTCCGCTCGCCGCACATCGTCCACCGACTCGATGCGTCGCGCGGTAAGCTCGCGCCGGGCCACTTCCACGACGTCGCTCACTTGCCAATCGATCACTTCATGCACGATCGCACGGCGAAGCTGCCGATCGTCCAGGTCGGCGAACTTTCGGCCGACGCGCCGTTGCGCCTCGCGCCACAGCGGCACCTCCAGGAGCTGCGGCAAGGCGAGCAAGCCGATTTCCAGCGAATCATCGGCGTCGTGGGCGTCGTAGGCGATGCTGTCGGCCGCGTCGACGACTTGCACTTCTAAAAGCGGGGATGCGAGCGGCCGGCCGTCATCTGCTCGCTCCTCGCTTCTCGCTCCCCGCTCTTTCTCCGCCCGCTGCTGTTGGCCTTCCAGGACCTCGCGCGTGAGGTTCAGCCCAGGGAACTCGGGATAGCGAACTTCCAAAATCTCGCAGATCCGCAGAGCTTGCGCGTTGTGGTTGAAGCCTCCGTGGCCGGCCAGGCATTCGTCGAGGACCTCTTCGCCGGAATGGCCGAACGGCGGGTGGCCGAGGTCGTGGGCCATGGCCAGCGCTTCGACGAGGTCTTCGTTGAGCCGCAGGGCGCGGGCGATCGTGCGGGCAATCGACGCGACTTCGAGCGTATGTGTAAGCCGGGTGCGATGGTAATCGCCCATCTCGCCGGTAAAGACCTGCGTCTTGTGGCTCAGCCGACGGAAGGCGGCGCTGTGCAGGATCCGATCCCGATCGCGCTGATACGGCCCCCGGTACGGATGCGGCAACTCGGCGTAGCGGCGCCCCGCGGAATCTGCGCCGTGCATCGCATACGGCGCCAGCAACGTTCGTTCCCGCTCCGCGACTGCCTCGAACATCTGTTCAGTCATGTGCATCGACATCTGCTTGCGGTTTAGTTCGTTTCGCCGCCGGGTGAATCCAGCGCATCCACGAGCAGCTCCCACAGCGCTTCGAGCGATTGCGGAATGACGCGCGTTCCGGCCAGGACGGGCATGAAGTTGTTGTCGCCCGCCCAGCGCGGAACGACGTGCCAATGGAGGTGCCCGGGCAGCCCCGCGCCGGCCACTCGGCCCAGATTCAGGCCGATATTAAATCCTTCGGCGCCCAGCCGCTGGCGATACAGGCGCGTCAGGCCGGCGAGGCGTTCCATGCATTCCAGATGCTCCTCGCCGGTCAGCTCGGCGAGATCGCCGGCGTGCCGCCGCGGCGCGATGAGCAGATGCCCATTGTTGTAGGGATAGCGGTTGAGTACCACGACGACGTGCGGTCCGCGCTTGGCCACGAGCAATCGGCGGTCCGCGCCGGCAGCCGAATCGTAGTCCGCGGCCGCCTGGCAAAGAAAGCACCCGGCGTCGGCATTTGGCAGCCAGCATTTCGGCGCGGGCAGCGGCTCGGCCGCCGACTCGTTGCCGGTCACGTATTCCAGCCGCCAGGGCGCCCAAAGGCGTTCGTGATTCACAGTGATAGGCCTGATGAGTTTGTTGCGTTACGACAAGGTATGGCAAGTTATCGCGGCCGACGAGCGGGCACTGCCGTTCAATTCTAGGTGTCCGGCGGTCGATTGGCCGCCGCGCTGCAACACCCAAATCAAGATCAGCGCCAGCACAATCACGGCGGCCAGCAGCATGATCGCCGTGTTTACCTGGTTGCGGCGACGGAGCGCGCGGCGAGAGACGTGACGCACGGCCCGCGACTCCATTGAATCGGCCGCGGCGTCGACGTTCGGCGGTGGCGGAAGCTCTGGCGGAGCGGAAGTGGCAACGGGTGCCGAAACCTCAATCCGTTCGATCGGCTGAGCATACGACGAGTCACTCTCCTCCGCCGACGTGACGGCCGAAGGTGGATCAACGACACCGATAATAATCGACGCCGAAGCAGAGTTCGTGTCGGCCGACTGGAGCTTGCGGCGGTCGGGTGCCTGACTTATTGACGTAGCTGGCGGCTGCGGCTCCGGCGCCGGTGGAATCAAAAACCGGGCCCCGCAGTGGGGGCATACGCCGCGTTTACCCGCCAGGAATGCCTTGACGTGGAGCTTATGTCCACTCGGACAGGTGAAGCGGATACCCATTTCGAGGCCCGTGGTTGCGAGCTGCTGGCAGTGACGGTTGCGGGCTTGCGTGTCGCAGTTATTATAAGCGGCCTGCGGGAAGGAGGCATGCCGAAGCTCGCTCAGTACGCGGGGGGAGCGCGGCCGTGTGCTGCCATCGTTGCAGAGGGTTCCGGTTCCGGCTGCGCAGCGAGGGGTCCGGCTACCGGTTGTAGCAAAAATGGGGGGTTTTCCGCCTTGAACGGCAAATCGGCATGAAAACGTCCACGTAGCACGCCGGAAAACTAGCACTTTCTTGGATTCTCCCTTAAAATGAGAGGCAGTGCGGGCGGGAAGACGGCACCATGTCGGCTGCCGTCGCAGCGGCACGATCAGCCACCGAACTTCTCCAGCGGCATGCAGGCCGCGGTCCGGTCCGCCAGGGGCCTTTGCGTTATTGCAGATACAACAGGTGATGCGCGCCATGAACGATCGCCACGACGAGGAAGGGCCGGTCGAAATCGCCATTGTGGGCGATCTGACCGATAGTGAAGCGGAACTGACGGATCGGTTGCTGGGCATCGAGCCGGGCGGCGAGTGCACGATTTATTTCGATTCGCCCGGCGGCAGTCCGTATTGCGCCGTGTCGTTGATGACTCTTATCAAACTGCGGAATCTCAAAGCGACGGGCATCGTCACGGGCGAGTGCTCGTCGGCGACGCTCTGGCCGTTCGCCGCCAGCCAGCGGCGAATCGTGACGCCGTTCAGTGTGATGCTGTTCCACCCGATGCGCTGGCAGAGCGAAGAGAATGTAGGGCTGGCGGAGGCGGCCGAATGGGCTCGCCATTTCGGGCAGCTCGAGCAGGACATGGATACGCTGCTGGCTAACCTCTTCGGCGTCGCGCCGGCCGTGATGCAGGAATGGATCAACCCGGGCCGGTACGTTTCCGGTCGCGAGTTGGCGTCAACCGGGATGGCCGAGATCGTCGAGCTCGACCAGCTTCATCTGGTTTCGACGAACTGGCCGCTCCTCGAAGACAAATCGCGCAAGCCGAGTTCCAACGGCGCAAGCGCTGCCAGGCAAATCCGCCGGCCAGCCGCCGTGGCAGGCCGCCGCCGCCGGCGCCGTTAATTCGAGTGGCCGGGCCAGCCGCCGGGTTTATCCCGGCGGATT
>CAZHIV010000029.1:0-3721 GCA_964532675.1 uncultured Planctomycetaceae bacterium | reverse complement strand
GGCAGCAGCAACGCCACCAGGATTCCGATGATCGCAATCACCACCAGCAATTCGACCAACGTAAAGCCAGACCTTTTACGACGTCGATTCATAAAGACCGCTCCTCGATAGAACGAATGGAACAAAAAGAAGAGAGATGCGAATGACTGAGTTGAATTTCTATCATTCCCAACAGCGCAGTACAACGTAAAAATTTTTTGTTTCTTATTGTTGAGCTCCAAACGGCGCCAACTCGATATGCGAGCGTGAAGCGGTGCGCAAGTATTTTAAAATTTGTATTTAATTGTCATTTTTCGCTATAAATTCGCAGCTCACCTTTCGACCTTTCGCGAGTCGTGCTGGATTTTGATTTCGTCGTGAGATTACGGTGAAAGGCTCGGCCGCCGCGCTGTGAGCCGGCGCCCGCTGCAGCCCGATTGTTTCGTAGATTTTCGCCCGCCCGCGAAGATCCATTGGATCGAATGAACGATTGATGAAATACGACGCCGTTCATCAACCCAAGCCTTCGAGATCGCGTGCGATCTCAGACGTCAGGGAGGGATGGGAAAAGGCCCGAATCGGCGACAAGCGACTGGCGCTACACCGCCTCATCGAGAAAAAGCGGCCGGACGGATCCTTGCGCAGCAAACGGGCGGGGCGCGATCGGGCGCCGGGAAGAGCGAATAGTCTGCTGGTTTTCTTACCAGGCAGGCGCGTCTCAGGAAAGTGACGCCGCAGCCAATTGAGAAGATCAGGCTGCTGCTAAGCCAGCGTCCTTCGGGTCCGGCAGAGACCATCGAAGGCAAGGCGAACGTCGTGCCGCCAGCGACGGCGAAGCTGGATGCCGTGCGCACAGAGTGGAGATCATTCGGCGCAAAATTTCGCTGGCGAGGAGCGCGATGATGCTCCTCGCCAGCGTGGTGAGAAAGATTGGGTGCTGGACGATGCTCTCGGAGCGAATCTCGATTACGGCGTCGGGGCGGCCTCGCCCGCATCGGCTGCATCGGCTTCGGTCGCGCCCGCTTCGGCCGCGCCGGCATCGGCGGAGCCGTCGACTTGCGTTTCGGCCATTGTATCGAGGGCCATCGATTCCTCCATGCTGGCTTTTGATTCTGCTTCGGTTGCTTCGCCGGGAGCGCTGCTGCATCCGGCCGCGAACAGGCAACAAGAGACAAGGGCGATCTGAAGTACAAGTGCTTTACGCATCGTGGCAAACCTTTTCGTTGTGGTGAAGATGGAATTCTCGCCGCCCGGCCGACGCGATCAATTCACTTTCGGCCGAACGAAAACAAGAGGGGGACGCGTTCGTCCCCCTCTTTGAAGATTAAAGTCGCGACGACTTAGCAGCCGGTTGATTTTCTCGGGCAGGCTGTGGAGTCGCAGGGATGCGACTTCAAAATGACGACGTAAGTCGTTATTTTGCGAGCCGTGAGGAGCTTGGCTCCGAACCTGGCGACGTTGGAAAACGCCACGATGGCGTTTTTCAACAGGCTGTTAGTCAAACCGGATCTGCGTCTGGTTGGGATGGCCTTCCTGCGAGTGCATCGAGAACCAGACGTTGCCGTTAAGGCCGTTGTTGGCGTTGTTTCCGCCGGCGATTGCCTGTCCCACGGAGACCGTCTCGCCACTGAACCGCACCGATGCGTCGGCCAGCGTAAACTGCGCGCCGCCCGGGTGCGAGCTGCCTGGCGCTGGCCATTCGACGTTCATCGAGTAATGCGGATAGTACGTCGGCGGGTGAATGTGGTTGGGGCTCTGCCACGGCACTCCCCAGAGCGGCCCCACGTTGCCGTCTGCCTGCAAGACGTCGCCCTTCTGCTCTTCCAGCACCCAGATGTGGTTCCAGTTGGTATGCGTCGACGTGGCGATCAGCGCCGAGCGCGACACCGACTGGTTCGAGTGACGCAGTCGGCCGGAGCCGCCGCGCCAGCGGTCCGGATCGGGAGCGGCGCTGTTGACGCGGCAGCAGTAGCCGCGGAGCGTCGTCTCGCCCAGCATCACCGTGTTGGACGTGCCGTCGCGCACGTCCTTGATCCCGCTGGCGTCGTAGAACGTAAACGGACCGGCGCGCCACGTGTCGCGGTGCTTACGGCGATGGTGGTCCCAGCCGGCGTTGCCCGAGTACGACGTGATCCCGATTCCCCGCGGCGGGGAGTTAAAGCCCACGTCCGTCGGGCAGATCAACGCCGGGATCATCAACCCGATCGCCGGCCCGTTCTGCACCTGAATGCGGTTCAACTCCTGCAGCGCCGGCAGCCGGAAGTCGATCTGTTCGTACAACGGAGACTGTTCGATGTAGGGAAGAATCATCGCGATCCACGTATAATTCCGCACCGTCATGGCGTTGGGGGTCGTTCCCCGCAGGTTGCCGTGCCAGATGGCGTCCGGCGGAAACGTCTTGTACGTGTCGTGGTAGTTGTGCAGCGCCAAACCGAGCTGCTTCAGATTGTTGCCGCAACTCATGCGGCGGGCCGCCTCCCGCGCGGCCTGGACGGCAGGCAGCAGCAACGCCACCAGGATTCCGATGATCGCAATCACCACCAGCAATTCGACCAACGTAAAGCCAGACCTTTTACGACGTCGATTCATAAAGACCGCTCCTTAAAGAGAAAAGAAAATTAGAGATAAGTAAATAAAATTTCTATCACTTGGCCTGAGAAAACTCAACTATTTTTTGAAATTTTTACTTTCCCATTTCAGGCGCGCGCGTCGAGCCGATGCCAGCGTTGCGCTGGCCCGCTTCCAGGGAATTGCAAAGGGTCTTGCTCGATGTGCGGCGAATACGTCGGCAGCGAGGCATTATCGACCTCGACCACACAACCTTTCGCCGGCAGCAAGTCGTTTGCTTTAAATCACTTGCCGTGCGGATCTCCGACTCGGATATCGCGACCGGAATCGGTCGGTTACAGAAGACCGGCGCTCTGACAGGTTCTGGTTTTGCCTTACCTGGCTGCCTGTTGAAAAATCAACAGACCGTTAAGCAAGCTATCTCACCGAAGTGTCAAGCCGGACGGGCGCTGCTCGACCTTCCACGAACAGCAAAACCTGGTTCGCTGTCAAATCGCGAAAGATCTCGTCTCGCCCCGACGGCCAACGAATCTGGAGTTCCTCGGCCGATTCGTTGTTCCCCAGTCCGAAAATGAGAATCCGCTGATTGGATGCGGAGAATCCGTCGCCCGCGACGAGTTGCTGCGCCAACTCCTGCTCGCGGGCCCGCAGGTTCACGCGAGTGCCGATCGCGTCGCGGGCGCCGTCCACAGCACGCAGATGAATTGCGAGATACCTTCCGTGGTCGCGTGTTTGGTTGGTCAGCAGCGCGAAGGGAGCATCGACATGGGTCACGCCGAAGTCCGGCAGCCCATCGCAGTTCCAATCCAATCGCGCGACGGCCCGCCCAAGATTCCTCGTCGAAAAATACGGCCCCAATTCCTCCGCGGGGATTTCCGCAAACCTTCCGCCGCCAATGTTTCGGAAGAATTGAGTCGGCATTCGATTGATGCCCGGGCTGTGGGGATAATCGTCCAGGTGGCCGTTAGCGACGGCCAGGTCAGGCAGGCCGTCCAGATCAGCGTCGAGGAACTGCGCGCCCCAACCTTCCATTTGAAAGCCGGGATCTTCGAGACGCGATTGTCGAATTCGGTCCTCAAACAACAAATCGCTCGTCTGGATGTAGAGATTATTCGCTTCATCGGTAAAGTTCGTGACAAAGATATCGAGCCGGTCGTCGCCGTCCACGTCGGCG
>CAZHIV010000028.1:0-6078 GCA_964532675.1 uncultured Planctomycetaceae bacterium | reverse complement strand
AGCACTCGCCTCAATCTTGGAAGGCCGCTAGCAGTCAACAAAGGACCTTTTAGCGCGCCTACACGTTTCTCTAGTTCGGCAGCACTCGCATTTGTGGCAGGTTCGGCTAAATCACGGTCATAGGATGGCGACATGAGTTTTCCCTTGCGTAACCGGAGATCTTGGTGTGCCGACTACTTGTCCATTGCCGTCGTCGCCGACGCGATCCGGAACAAATGCTCCCGGCCGCGGATCAACAGCCCGTCCTGGATCGGCACCGGCGTAGCGAAAATCGGTTCGCCCATCGGGTTCTCGGCCAACAGTTCGAATCCCTCGCCCGTCACGCGGCCGACGAAAACCATCCCGTCCTCGCGCGCGCAATAGAGCGTGTCGCCCGCCAGCACCGGTGACGCGTAGAACTTGTTGCGATTCCGCGGCAGGCTAGCCGACCAAAGTTCATTGCCGGATTCCATTTCCAGGCACGCGATCTGCCCGCCATCGGTCAGCACGTAAGCCATTCCGTCGCGCACGGCCGCCGTCGGCACGTCGGAGCCCAACTCTTGCTTCTCCCACAGCCGGTTCGACTCCGTGATATCGCCCCGGCCGCCTAGCCGCACGCCGGCCACGAAATCGCCCCGCCCGAAGGGCACGATCGCGACGTCGCCGTCCACCGCCGCGGAGGCGATCACGCGCCACATGCCCTCATTCTGCGGATTGAACCCGCCGCTTTCCCATAACACCTTGCCGGTCGCCGCGTCGTGCCCCGTGAGATGGTCCGCTCCCCACGTGACAATCACGTCCTTGCCGTCGAGCCGTGTCACGTGCGGCGTGGTGTATGCCTGGTCCGACTCGCGGGCGTTGTCGTATTCGCGCTCGGTCTTCCACAGCACCTCGCCGCTGGCCAGGTCGAGCGCCACCAGGAACGACGGCCCCTCGTGCATCACGGCCACGATCACCCGGTCCTCTGCCAGCACGGGCGAAGTGCCCAGATCCCACCACAACGTATCCCCGCCGTAACGGTCCTGCAGATTGACTTTCCACAACACGTTGCCCGCCAGATCGAGGCACGCCAGCGTGCCGCTCTTGTAGTAGACGACAACCCGCTCGCCGTCGGTCACCGGCGAGGGATTGCTGCCGCTGCCGTTGCGATGCTTGCCGGCCCGCTCCGGGCCGAGCGTCTTCCGCCACTGCTCCGCGCCGTCCATGCCGTAGCAAACGACGCCATCCTGCCCGTCGATGCCGCACGTCACGAAGACCTGCTCGCCCCACACGGCGGGCGTCGATGTGCCCAGACCCGGCAGCTCCACTTTCCACGCCACGCCCTCTTCGGCCGAAAACTTCGCCGGGTAATCGCCCTTCGCCGCCACGCCCGTCCCCAGCGGACCGCGCCACTGCGGCCAGCTCTCCGCGGCCGACGCACCCTGACCGAAACGAACAACAACGATTGCGAACGCAATAAGAAGGACAGACCGACGCATGGGCCGCTCCTGATGTTTGTCGAGAATTGAAAGTGGATGCCAACCTCTCACAGTGAGTATCCCACGTTCGGCGGCAGGTTTCCAGGTTCTTCGCGCCGGCGCCGCGGTGTTTTGCCACGACGACGCGGCCCCCTGACAGTCCGCCGCCCGGCCACTAGAATACCAAAGCCCACCTTGGCAACCGAGCTCCCGCCCACCGCGCTTCGGCCCGCGATGATGATGACGACCGATTTAGCCCGCACGCCGCTTCACGATTGGCACGTTGCCCACGGCGGCCGGATGGTCGATTTCGCCGGCTGGGCGATGCCCGTGCAATACACGTCGATCGCCGAGGAGCATCAGGCCACGCGGAATGCCGTGGGCGTCTTCGACATCTCGCACATGGGCCGGCTGCAGTTTTTCGGCCCCGCCGCGGCGAAGCTGCTCGACGGGCTGGTGACCCGCCGCGTAACCGATATGAAAGTCGGTCAGGTCCGCTACGCACTCGTCTGCAACGAAGAGGGCGGCATCCTAGACGACGTGCTGGTCTACCGCGACGCGATCGATTCGCCCGACGACGACGCGCCGGCACTCCGACTGGTCGTCAATGCCTCGAACCGCACGAAGATCGTCGCCTGGGTCACCGACCGCTTGCCGGACTACGCCGCGCGCCTCGCAGACGTCACGGTTCAAACGGCGATGCTCGCCGTGCAAGGACCGCAGGCCGTATCGCTCGTCGACCCACTCGTGGATTGCGACCTGCGCGCCATGCGGTATTACACCTCGGCCGAAGCCAACTTCGGCGATATTCCCGTTTCGATCAGCCGCACCGGCTACACGGGCGAGGACGGCTGCGAGATCATTTGCGCGGCCGATGCGGCGTCCGCCATTTGGGAATCCATTTTGAACGAAGGCGAATCGGTCGGCGCCCGCGCGGTCGGCCTCGGCGCGCGCGATACGCTGCGGCTCGAAGCGGCCATGCCGCTCTACGGCCACGAGCTCACGCAATCCACCAATCCCATTCAAGCCGGCTTGAGCTTTGCCGTGAATCTCGGCGACCGCGAGTTCGTCGGCCGCGAGGCATTGGAACGATTCGCGAACGATCACGCGCAGCCGGGCCGCGTGGGTCTGCAGCTTGACGGCAAGCGCGTGGCGCGGCAGGGCTGCCCCGTCCTGCACGGCAGCGAGCGCGTCGGCGAGGTGACCAGCGGCACGTTTTCGCCCACGATCGGCCGGCCGATCGCCATGGCCTACGTCCGCCCCACCGCCGGGGCCGCCGGCGCCCACCTGGCCGTCGACATCCGCGGCACCCACCACCCCGCCACCGTCGTCCCCTTGCCGTTTTACGAACGCGGAAAGAAGAATTAACCACTGAGACACAGAGGACACGGAGAACCAGAAAGGACAAGGAGACAAGGAGGAGACAAGGAGAAACCCGTTTCATCGCGTCTCCTTGTCTCCCTGTCTCCCCCTCTCCTTGTCTTTCTTCCGTGCCCTCTGTGTCTCTGTGGTGAAATAATGTTGAGGAGATAGTTGTGAATCCCGAGAAATTGTTATTCGCCAAAACGCACGAATGGGTCGCCGTGGTCGACGAGGGCGGCCAGAAGACTGCCACGGTCGGACTCAGCAAGTTCGCCGTTGAAGCGCTCACCGACCTGGTGTTCATCGAGCTGCCCCAAGTCGGCCGGCAGGTGAAGGCCGAAGAATCGTTCTGCGAAGTCGAATCGGTCAAGGCCGTCAGCGACGTCTACGCCCCGGTATCGGGCGAAGTAACCGCAGTCAACGAATCGCTGCCCGACAAACTGGAAACGCTGAGCAGCGACCCATACGGCGACGGCTGGATCGCCCGGATTAAAATCACCGACGACGCCGCGCTCGCCAACCTGATGGACCACGCGGCCTACCAGAAGCAGTGCGAAGAAGAAGCACATTAGTTCGCTTAGCGCCGGCCGCCAGGCCGGATCTCGACCAGACCACTTTCCACTCGATCCGACCTTGCGGTCGGCGCTAATCAAACTCGAAACCAACCGTGCCCTATCTTTACAACACGCCTGAAGACCAAGCCGCCATGTTGGCCGCCATCGGCGCCGGCTCGATCGACGAGCTATTCGCCATGGTGCCGCCGGAAATGCGGCTCGATCGAGCGCTCGATATCCCGCCGGCCCTGTCCGAGATGGAGCTGTCGCAGCACATGACCCGGCTGGCGGCGAAAAACGAGCACGCGGGCTCGAAGGTCTGCTTCCTGGGCGGCGGCAGCTACGACCACTTTATTCCCGCCGTGGTGGACGAGATCGCCGGCCGCGGTGAGTTCTACACTTCCTACACGCCGTATCAGCCCGAGGTCAGCCAGGGCAACTTGCAGGTCGTCTTCGAATACCAGACGCTCATCGCGCGGCTGACCGGCCTCGACGTCTCCAACGCCAGCCTGTACGAGGGCGGCAGCGCCGCGGCCGAGGCGGTGCTCATGGCCATCAGCAGCACCGGCCGCTACGGCAAAGTCGTCGTCCCCGCCAGTTTACACCCGGAGTATCGCCAGACGATCGCCACCTACCTCACTAACCTGGGTGTGGAATTGCAAACGATCGATACGCCCGGCGGCGTCCTTGCGCCAAACAGCCTCGCCGCCGCGGTCGACGACCAAACCGCCTGCCTCGTCGTCCAGCAACCCAACTTCTTCGGCTGCGTGGAAGACGCCGCCGCCCTGGCGACCATCGCCCACGACGCCGGCGCCCTGGTCGTCGGCGCGTTCGATCCGATCAGCCTGGGCCTGCTGAAGCGGCCGGGCGATTGGGGGGCCGACATCGCGGTGGCCGAGGGCCACACGCTGGGCACGCCCATGCAATATGGCGGCCCGTACCTGGGCATCATGGCCTGCCGCGAGAAGCTCCTTCGCCGCATGCCGGGCCGCATCGCCGGCCAAACCGTCGATCGCCGCGGCAAGCGCTGCTTCGTGCTCACGATGCAGACCCGCGAGCAGCACATCCGCCGCGAGAAGGCCACCAGCAACGTCTGCACCAACCAGGGCCTGTTCGCCCTCCGCGCCACGATCTATCTTTCGCTCCTCGGTCCGCAAGGCCTCCGCGAAACCGCCAACCTGTGCCTGCAAAAATCCCGCTACGCCGCCGAGACGCTGTGTGCTTCGGGTGCCACTGCTGGCTTGCCCAGCAGTGCGCAATCGGGTTCGACCATGGGTGCCACTGGCTCCGCCAGTGCTTCCCCGGCAGCCTCATCCGGCACATCATCTCGAACCGGCCGATTCCAGCTTGCATTCCCCGCCCCCACGTTCAAAGAATTCGTCCTCCGCGACCGCGAAAACCGCGTCGACGAGCTGCTGTCCAACGCCCTCGCCGCCGGCTACCTCGCCGGCGTGCCGTTGGGCCAGTGGTATCCGCAACTCGCCGACTGTTTTCTTGTCGCAGTGACCGAAAAACGCACCAAACCCGAAATCGACGCCCTAACAAAAACGCTCGCCAGCGAGCGGCGGGGTTCATCCCCGCCGACTGCGCAAGGACTCGCTCAACCGATGGCACCCGCATGACTGGCCAAATTCTGCACCTTGCATTGGCTGGCGAACCTGCTAACGTGACGGAGTTATACTGTTCACATGAACACCACCGGAGGCTTTCGGCTCCACTGCGCTTGCGCGCTGACGACACGTTGATTCCTCGGCGACCACTTTTTGACCAACAGAGATTTGACACCCCCGAAAATGCCTGACGCCTTCGAAGATGTCACGAACTCATGCCCAAAACTGGTCGCCAAACGACCACAAATGCGTGAATCTGTAGGGAACGCCCTCCGCGGCGTCCCGCCGAGCACGTCGCGCCCACGGAACGGCACAGAGACCGTCCCCTACAGGAATAATTCTCGTGTTCTTTGTGTCCTTCGTGGTGAAACTTCAAGATAATGCGTAACACTCGCGACACGAAACTGCTGTTCGAACTCTCCGAAGCCGGTCGCCGGGCCCATCGCCTGCCGCCGTGCGACGTCCCCGAACGGCCACCTCACGAACTCCTGCCGGCGGGCGCGCTGGCCGATTCCCCCCCTGCCCTGCCCGAGCTCTCGGAGCCGCAGGTCGTGCGCCACTTCGTGAACCTCTCGCAGCTCAACATGAGCGTCGATACGCACTTCTATCCGCTCGGCTCCTGTACGATGAAGTACAACCCGAAGCGAAACGAGCGCGTCGCCGCCATGCCGGGATTCGCCGATTTGCATCCGTACCAGCCGGAGGAATCGCTGCAAGGCATGCTCCAGGTTCTATACGAACTGCAAGAGTACCTGCAAGAGATCTCCGGCCTGCCCGCCTGCTCGCTGCAGCCGGCCGCCGGGGCGCACGGCGAGCTCACCGCCCTCTGGGTCGCCTCCGCCTACTTCCGCGACCGCGGCGAGAAGCGCACGAAAGTCCTTGTCCCCGACAGTGCCCACGGCACGAACCCCGCCAGCGCCACAATGGCCGGCTTCCAAACGGTCACGGTAAAAACCACGCCGTCCGGCACGCTCGACATGGACGATTTCTACCGCCGGCTCGACGACCAGGTTGCCGTGTTCATGATCACCAACCCCAACACGGTGGGCATCTTCGAGCCGAAGATGCGCGAGATTGCGGGCGCGGTCCACGAGCGGGGCGGGCTGGTGTACCTCG
>CAZHIV010000027.1:0-4326 GCA_964532675.1 uncultured Planctomycetaceae bacterium | reverse complement strand
GTCCGAACGGCGCCGGTAAGACGACGACGATCCGCATGCTGGCCGGGCTGCTGCGGCCGACGTCTGGGTCGATGCGCATCTGCGGGCTCGACGTGCTCGCGCAGGCACGCGCAGCGCGCAAGCTCACGGCGCTGGTGCCGGACACGCCGCCGCTCTACGACTACCTGACCGGGCACGAGTACATCGGCTTCGTCGCCAGCCTTTATGGGGTTCCGCCCGCGGAGCGCGACGCGCGCAGCACGCACTATCTCGAGGCGTTCGGGCTTGCCGGCCGTGCCGGCGAGCTCTGCAAGGGCTACTCGCACGGGATGCGCAAGAAGCTGCACGTCGCGGCGATGTTGACCACCGAGCCGCGCGTGCTGCTGCTCGACGAGCCGACCAACGGGCTCGATCCGGCGAGCGCGCGGCGTCTCAAGGACGTGCTCGCAGAGACGCGCGACCGCGGAGCCACGGTGTTCCTCAGCACGCACCTGCTGCCGACGGCCGAGGAAATCTGCGACCGCGTCGGCATCCTCGAACAAGGTCGGTTGCTGGCCGTCGGCTCGGTGGCCGAGATCAGCGCCGTGACCCAAGTCCAAAGCACGGTGCGGGTCCGCGTGCTGGAAGCTACGGAGCGGCTGCGCGATTGGCTGGCGACGCGGGAGGAAGTGGGTGAAGTTCGGATCGACGGCGCCCTGGCGGTGTTCAGCCACGCCGGCGGCCCCGAATCGGAAGCGGCACTGTTGCGGGCGATCGTGGAGGCCGGTTTCCCGGTCGTCGAATTCGGCGCCAAGCACAAGAGCCTGGAAGACGTGTTCCTGCACGTGACGGAGGGACGCGTTCAGTGAACGGCGAAATTGCAACCACCAAGCGGCCCGTGGCGACGGCCGAAACCTCGGCACCGATCGGCGGCGCGGCAAACGAGCGGAGCTGGACTTCGCAGGCTGCGACGGCCTGGGGTCGAATCGAGGGGTTTCTCGTTCGAGCCGGCGATTGGCTCAATCCAATCCTCGTGAAGGAAACGCGGCAGGCTCTCAAGAGCTTTCAGTTCACGATCACGTTCGTGCTCCTGCTCGTGGCCTGCTGGATCGTGACCATCGCTTGCGTGGCCGTTATCGGCCCGAGGGTCTTTTATTCGGCCGAGGGCGGCACGCTGCTGACATGGTACTTTGCGGTGCTGTCGTTCCCGTTGGCCGTGGTGGTGCCTTACGCGGCGTTTCGCTCGCTGGCGGCCGAACGCGAAGACAACACCTACGAATTGCTTTCGATCACGACCCTCAAGCCACGGCAGATCATCAGCGGCAAATTGGGCAGCTCCGTGGTGCAAATGGCGGTATATTTTTCCGCCATCACGCCCTGTTTGGCATTCACCTATCTTTTGCGAGGCATCGACGTTCGCACTATCGCCGTGCTGCTGGCATTCGCATTCTTCGGCTCGCTGGGCCTGTCGATTATCGGCATCTTGTTGGCAACGGTGAGCCAGACCCGGTTCATGCAGGTGTTTGTCTCCGTGGCCTTGGTGGCGTTTCTCTTGCTAATGTTTTTCATCGCGGTGCGGACGGGCTTTGCAGCGAGCAATTACGGCTCATTCGTTTTGGGCGGCGCCGGCCGGGAATTCTGGATCTTTGTGGCCGCGCTGGCGACATTTTACGCCACGTTTTTCGCATTGGCGTTCTTCGCGGCGGCGGGGATGATCACGTTCACGAGCGAGAATCGCTCGACGCCGCTGCGAATCTGCATGCTCGTGCAACAGGCGGCGTTCGTCGGCTGGATGGCGGCCGCCTGGATCATCGACGACTTCGAGCTGGAAACGATCGCGATCCTTGCAAGCTTCGCGGCCATGTACTGGTACGTGATGGGGACTTTCCTCTCGGCCGAGCGGCCCGGCATGTCGCAGCGCGTGAAGCGGCGGCTGCCGAGCAGCTTTATAGGCCGGTTGTTTTTATCGTGGCTGAATCCCGGTCCCGCGAGCGGCTACATGTTCGTCGTCGCCAACGCGAGTGCGATCGTCGTCATCTGCCTGTGCGGGATGGCCGTGTCGGAGCTCAGCGGCAGAGGGCCCGGACGCTGGCCGGGAAATGAGGAACTGGTTTATCTGTTAGTCATCGGTTGGGGTTACCTCGTCGCCTATCTCGGACTCGGCCTGCTGATCGTCGGCATGCTGCGGCGAATTACGATGGTTACGATGCTGGCCAACGTCCTGATTCACTTTCTCATTCTGCTGGCGGGAAGCGGGATTCCGACGGCGATTCAACTGATGTCGGTCGAGCTGCGTCACGTTGAGTACAGCCTGCTGCAGATCACCAACCCGATCCGGTCGCTGCGTTATCTGGCCGACAACGGTCTGTCCCCCGAGGCGCACGTGCTGGTATTGATCGTGCCGGCGGCCGGGGTTTGCGTTCTGTTGCTCAATTTGCGAGGCGTGCTCCGCGAGCTGCAAGAGGTGCGGATCGCGCCGCCGCCGCGGGTGATCGAGGACGAAGCGGAGCTGCATCCGGCCCCAGCGGCAATGCCCACCAGTCCATGGGATGAGCCCGCCTAACTCATCAAGCCGCGACCGCTGGTCGCGGAAGTCCAGCAGCCGCATCACAAGTCCGCGACCAGCGAGCGCCGCTTGATGTCATTCGAGCGTGGCCGTCCAGCGGTTGCGGCCGCGCTGCAGGACGACGGTCGGCGGCTGGATCGAGATTACTTGCACGCCGTACTTTTCGCCGCCTTCGGAAATCCCGGAGATCACGCCGTCGATCGCCAGCACGACGCGTGGCTCATCGACGTTGACGAAACCTTTGAGCTCGACGGTTTCGCCGGCATCATCGCGTCGCACGCTACTCTGCGAACGTTTCGGCGGTTCGAACAAATCCTGCCTATCGGGGAACGGCGGCGAATACGCAACAACGGCTCTTGATTCGGGGACAGGCTCCGCCTCTTCGGGCGATTTGTCCGGCTTCGCGGCCGGCGTTGCAGGCGGCTTTTCGACGGCCGGCGCCGACGCAACGGCCGGAGTCGCATCGACGACCGGCTCATCGGCCGATTCGCAGCCGGCGACGATCGCCGCAGCAAGCAGCGCGCAAATCGAGAAATAGATGCGGTGAACCATGGGCGGCGCCTCTCGACAAATGTAGCTTGCCGAAGACTCCGCGTGGTGATGTCTCAACCCCGCTGGATTAGGGGCTAATGAGGAGTCCGCGCATTGGTGGGACTGTGCCGGATTGGCGGGTTGCGCCGTTGCAGACTAGCGGAGTACGGCGGGAGTTGCGCCGTCGGCAGTGCGGATTACCTTGTCTTCCCGCGGGCCCAGGGGGCCTTGGAACGTGCCGTCGGCGTCCGCCGGCCGCTCGACGAACTGCGGCTCGACCGGCGACACGTGAGGCAGGCGTCGCAGGCGGCCCTCAGCCACCAGGTTGCGCACGTGCTCGGCGCGGCCAGCGACGCCAAATTGAAGCTCGGCGGAAGGGATTTCGGACGCTGATAAAGGAAGAATGGCGTCGGGCTGCTGAATCGGCGGGAGCGAACGCGAAGCGGTTCCGTCCTCTTCCGTCGGCAACGGTTCATCCGCGCTCGGAGCAAGCTCGTCGCATTCATCGAGGATCATTTCCGGCGGCAAGCGACGGCAGCAGGGCGGGCAGCCCTCCGCTTCCGGTATCATGTCCAAGCGGCACCGCAGCGTATCTTCGGCCACTTTTTGTCGCGCCGTCGGATCATCGGCATAGTGGATGATCTCAGGCATGATGAACACGATCAGCTCACTTTCGCGAACCGTAGTGCTACGCGAACGAAACAGCCGGCCGACATACTTCAAGTCTTTCAAATACGGTATGCCGCTGAAATCGCCGATGTCGTCGCGCTGGCGCAGTCCGCCGATGACGACCGTCTGCCGATTCGCGACGCGGAGCGTGGTTCTTGCCTCCCGGGTATCGATAATCGGCTGGCCGCTGTCGTCGTTGCCCACGAACCGGCTGAATTCCGGGGCGACTTCCATGCTAATGGTGCAATCGGCGGCAATCTTGGGCGTGACGGTGAGCTTGATCCCCGCCTCCCGGAAGGCTGTCGTGCCGATGTTCCCCCCTTGTGCCGTTTCGGTCAGTTGCTGGATCGGGATTTCGCGCACGCTTTTGAAAATCGCCTGCTCGTTTTCGAGCACGGCCACGTTGGGATCGGCCAGGAGACGAGCATCCTTGGCGCCTTGCAGCGCGAGGGCAACTGCCGCGATGTCGAAATGGCGGCTCAGGGCGCCAAACGCGAGGTTGCTGCCCGCCGGCAAAGTGGAGCCGATGACTCCGCCCGTGAGCAGGAAGATCCGCGAGAGCACGACCTCCGGGCTGAGGGGGGCGCCGAGCCACTCGATGA
>CAZHIV010000026.1:0-7338 GCA_964532675.1 uncultured Planctomycetaceae bacterium | reverse complement strand
GAATTGTTTAGCGACATATTGGCGGCAAGCGCGTTTGGTTGAACCAGCGGCGGTAGTGCCACGTAGCGAGTTTGTGGGACGATCGGCTTTTGGCGGCGGGAAACGAGGTAGTGCATGGCGGGTGAGACAGTCATCGAAACGCGGGCCCTCTCGAAAACCTATCGCGACTTCTGGGGCCGGCCCAAGGTCCGCGCCCTCAAAGCGCTCGACCTCGAGATCAAGCAGGGTGAAGTCTTCGGCCTGCTCGGCCCCAACGGTTCGGGCAAGACGACGACGATCAAGCTCCTGCTCGGCCTGTTGTTCCCCACCGACGGCCAGGCGCTGGTGTTTGGCAAGGACGCGACGGACGTCTCCAAGAACCAGCGGATCGGCTACTTGCCGGAAGAGTCGTACCTCTACCGCTTTCTCAACGCCGAGGAAACGCTCGACTTTTACGGCCGGCTATTCGACATCCCCCACAAGGAGCTCCGCCGGCGCAGCGACCACCTGATCCACATGGTCGGCCTCGGCGCGGCGCGCAAGCGGCAGTTGAAGGAGTATTCCAAGGGCATGACTCGCCGCATCGGCCTGGCACAGGCCCTCATTAACGAGCCCGAGCTGATCCTGCTCGACGAGCCGACCAGCGGCCTGGACCCGATCGGCACCCGCGAAATGAAGGACATGATCCTCCGGCTCCGCGACCAGGGCACTACGGTGGTGATGTGCAGCCACTTGCTGGCCGACGTCCAGGACGTTTGCGACCGCATCGCGATCCTGCATCAGGGCGAATTG
The DNA here is from genome assembly GCA_964532675.1 of uncultured Planctomycetaceae bacterium. GTDB lineage: Bacteria > Planctomycetota > Planctomycetia > Pirellulales > Lacipirellulaceae > JABDGM01. Next base: position 6,567 of record CAZHIV010000026.1, on the reverse strand, counting down.
AAGGAGCTGGGCCGCGTCGACAGCCTGCTGACGCAGACCGACGTCACGCAGATCCGCGCCAAGCGCCTGAGTGAGGAGTGCATCAATGAGATTCGCCAGACGATCGAGCGGCACCAAAGCGAGGTGTTGAGCGTCGAGCATCCGACGACCACGCTCGAGGAGCTGTTCCTGACGATCGTCCGCGACAGCGAAGCCCGGCCAGGCCGGCGCGCCGTGCAAGAGGAGCCGGTGGGTCCGCCGCCCTCGTCGAATTAATAGAATCGGCCTGGCGAACGGCGCCCAATCCGAAATCCGCAGCCTGAGATTCGCATTTGATCGATGGTTCTCGAACAGGAACTACTTCCCTACTGGACTTGGCTGATCGGCTATCCGTGGACGGAGCCGACGGCGCTGCTCAATAGCGCGCTGGTCGGTTTCCTGGCCACGGCGCTGGCGCTGGCGGTGGTGGCGCTATTGTTGGGGTTCCTGATCGCGCTGGTGCGTCACGGGCCGCTGGCCGCCGGCGACATGACGTACCATGTCGTCGTGAACGGCGCAACCGAATTGTTCCGCACGTCGCCGCGGCGGGTGTGGGCGATCGCCCGATTGGCCGTCAAGGAATCGGTTCGCCGCCGCGTGGTGGTGGCGCTGGCGATTTACGCCGTGATCCTGTTGTTCTCCGGCTGGTTTCTGCAGACCGGTTACCGCGAGCCGGGCAAGCTGTTCTTCAGCGTCGTACTAATGGCGACGACCTATCTCGTGCTGCTCATCGGGCTGCTCGTCAGCGCGTTCAGCCTGCCGAACGACTTCCGCTCGAAGACGATTTACACCGTCGTCACCAAGCCGGTGCGGGCGAGCGACATCGTGCTCGGCCGGATACTCGGCTTCGTGCTGGTCGGCACCGTGCTGCTGGCGGCCATGGGCTTGTTCAGCGCGGTATTCGTGTGGCGGATGCTCGATCATACCCACGCGGTGCAAATCAACACGCTGGAGAACGTCTACGACGCGGACGGCAAGGTGATCGGCAAGCGGGGCCGCACGACTACCGAACAATCGCATTATCACGAGGTGGAGATCTACTCGGACGGCACCGGCCGCGCGCTATCGACCAACGAGCACGAGCACGCGATCACCTCGAGCGAGCGAGGCGGCGAGCCGGTCTACGAAGTCAGCGGCCCGCGCGGACTGCTCCGCGCTCGCGTGCCGCAGTACGGCAAGTTGCGGTTTCTCGACCGGAGCGGCGTCGAAGTGGCCCGCGGCATCAGCGTCGGAAACGAGTGGACGTATCGCAGCTTCATCGAAGGCGGCACGCCCGCCACGGCGATCTGGACTTTCAGCGGCATCGACGAGTCGGTGCTTCGCGAGGACGAGGGCGGCCAGGTGCTGCCGATCGAGCTGATCGTCCGCGTCTTCCGCACGTACAAGGGCGACATCGAAACCGGCATTCAGGGCAGCATGCAGCTACGGAATCCGGATGACGAAGAGATCAAGAGCGACTTGTGGACGTTCACCGCCAAAGACGCCTCGATCAACACGTTCGACTGGCCGCGGAAGCTGGAGGACGCCAACCGCAACCCGATCGACCTTGTGGACGACCTGGTGACGGAGGACGGCCGGCTGGAGGTGATCGTGCAATGCCTCGATCGGGCCCAGTATTACGGCTTCGCCCAGCCCGACGCGTATCTCCGGTTGCCGGACGGCTCGCCGTTATGGAATTTCTGCAAGGCGCACGTCAGCATCTGGGTGCAGATGGTGCTGGTGATCGCCATCGGCGTGACGTGCAGCACGCTGGTCAACGGGCCCGTGGCGATGATGTTCACTTTGGCGTTCATCACGCTAGGATTCTTCCGGCAGTTCTACATCAACGTGGCGATCGGCGAGCAGGTCGGCGGCGGGCCGGTCGAATCGTTCTACCGGCTCGTGACTCAAATGAACCAGATGTCGCCCTTGCCGGAGAACGCCGGTACGCAACTAATTCAGGCGGTGGACGTGGTATTCAAGCAGGGCATGTATAGCCTCAGTTACCTGTTGCCCGACTTCCGCTCGCTGAACACCGTGGATTACGTCGGCTACGGCTTCAATATTCCCATGAATCATTTGTTTCAAGACTTGACCGTTTGCGCTGCCTACCTCGCCGGGTTGTTCGTCATCGGTTACTTCTTCCTCCGCACTCGGGAGGTGGCCAAATGACGGAACGAACCTCCTTTCTACGCAAAATCGGTTATGGCATCGCGATCGCCGTACTGGCGGTGGGCATGATGTGGCTCAGTGCGCCGGCGACCGTCACGAAGGACGGCGGACGCAACCCGGGCGGCCGGCTGGCCGAGCTGCGAAACCAGTATCGGCTCGCGCAGGTCAACTTGGGTGAAATCGACCCGGCCAGCGAGACGATCAAGCTCGCCACGCTCGGCTTGCGCGGCGTGGCGGTCAACCTGCTGTGGGAGAAAGCCAACTATTACAAGAAGGTCGAGGACTGGACGAACCTCACGGCCACGCTCGAGCAACTGGCCAAGCTGCAGCCGAACTTCATCATCTTCTGGCAATTCCAGGCCTGGAATCTCACCTACAACGTGTCGGTCGAGTTCGACGATTACCACGACCGCTACTACTATGTGCGCCGCGGCATCGAGTTCCTCAAAGAGGGCGAGCGGTACAACATCGATCATCCGCGCTTGCTGTGGGACCTGGGATGGTTCATCGGGCAGAAGGTCGGCCGGGCCGACGAGTACGTGCAGTATCGCCGGCTGTTCAAGGAGGACGACGACTTTCATCCGCCCGATCGCACGCTCGAGGACCGCGACAACTGGCTCGTCGGCAAGGAGTGGTACGAAAAAGCCATCGACTCGGTCGACAACAAGGGGCACAGCCTCGGCCGCAAGAGCCCGCGCGATTTTTATTCCAGCCCCGCCAAGTCGCAGATGAACTACGCCGAGGCCATCGAGGAGGAAGGATACTTCGAGAAAGCGCAGCGGGCGTGGGTCAAGGCGGCCGAGGAATGGCGCGAGTTCGGCGATACGGTCATCGAACATTCGACCGGCGTGAAATTGCAGTTGGGCTCGCAGCCGCGGCTCGAAGAAGAGATTGCCGAGACGCGCGCCAAACTCGACGCCATCATGCCGGCGGCTCGCGAAAAGCTGGTCGAGGAAAAGCGGCAGGCCCTCACCGACCAAGAGCGCGCGCTGCTCGATACGCCGCGCGAAAAGCTCACGCCGGAGCAAGCCGAGCAGCACTACGGCCTCGAGTCGCAGCTCACAGTAACGGATCGGGAGGTGGCGGAGCGAATCGGCCGCGAGCAGCCGGAGAACGCGAAGCAAGCGCTGCAACTGGCGAGCGAGCTGGACCGGCTGGAGCGGCGGCTGCGATTCACGGTCAATTACAAGCGCGACGCCAACTACGACTACTGGCAATTGCGCGCCGATTTCGAGCAGACGCGCAACGCCTTGGACGCGCGCGAGGCGATGTACTACGCCAAAGATGCATTCAAGAAAGCCGACTTGCTGAAAGCCAAGCAGCTGTACGAAGAAGGTTTTGCCAAGTTCCGGCTCGTGATCGACGAGTTCCCCGGCATCCTCGGCGAGGAGATCACCACCGGCGAGGACCCGTTGGAATACGTCAAGGACTATCGCGATGCGCTCGACCAGCTCGACGAAACGATCGACGCGGATTTCCCGCTGTGGGACGTCATTGATCGATTCGATCGGGAGCAGAGCTTCGTGGAAGAGCTGAACGAGCATCGCCGCCGGCAGGGTGAATCCGCGGACGATTCGCCGCAAGCAGAAGAAGCGGAAGAAGAATCGTCGGGCGAAACGTCGGACACGACGGACGCAAGCGGCGAGGAAACACCCTAGCGCGGGACGACCCCGCTGGCGCGCGTTCTGCCCCGCAATGGCCGCCTATTCGCCGCACTCTCGCGCGGCCACGCGGATCGCCCTCAAATTCTACTTGGGCGGAGCGACTGCTTCGGTCGATACATTCCGAAGCGGTGACTTCTCATCATCCTGCTAGCATCGGGGGCACCCGTCGTGAATACAAGCGTACTGAGAATTGGATTTGTTGTGGCGACACTTTGTGCCACCGCAGCGCTGTGGGCCGGCGCCAGCGGCGAGGCGTGGGCCGAACCGGCGACGATTCGTGCGACACGCGTCATTCAATGCGGCGCCGGCGACGACCATCGGCCGGCGGTGGTGAGCAGCGTTTCGATTTCGGCCGACGGCGAAACCATCGCCGCCGCGACCGACGACCATTGCGTGATGCTTTGGGATGCCGCCTCGGCGGAGCCGAAGGCGCGGTTGGAAGCCCACGCCGATTGGGTCCGGTCGGTGGCCCTGTCCGACGACGGCAGGACGCTGGGTTCCGGGGCCGGCGACCGCTCGGTTTGCCTGTGGGACATCGAAAGTCAACAACTTCAGTTCCAGTTGCCGGCCCTCGAAAACTCGATCTCGGCGGTCTCGCTTCATCCAAACAATCAACAGATCGCGGTCGTCGGCTTTGCCAACAGCCTGAAGATCGTCAACACTTCGACGGGCCAGGTCAGCCAGGAACTGGCCTGCCCGTGCGGCGCGATCTGCACGGTCGCGTTCTCGCGCGACGGCGAGCGGATGGCCGTCGCGGGGCGCAGCGGAAAAATCCGCCTGTGGAACGTGACGACGGGCGCGCAAGAACGCGACATCGAAACCGACGGCCGGCGAATTCGGGCCCTCTCGTTTTCGCCGGACGGCAAGTGGCTCGCCGCGGCCGGCAGCAGCCCGCTCATTCGCATCATCGATGCGGCCAGCGGCGCGGTCGTCATGACGCTCGACGCGCGTCCGGCCCAGGTTTATTCGCTGGTGTTCGTCGCGAACCGGCGCCTGGCCACGGGCGGCACCGACAATCGAATTCAGCTTTGGGATTTGGACAGCCGTCAGGCGACGTCGCAGTTGGTCGGCCACACGGGGACCGTGGCGGCACTGGCTTGCGACGGCACCGGAAAAGTGTTGGTTTCGGGCAGCTACGATACGACGCTGAGGATTTGGAATCTCGGCAACGAAGCGCCCGCGACGACGGCATCGCGCGATCCGGTTTCGGCGGCTCACTAGAGCGAGTCGCTCTGACAGTGGCGGACGGTCCCACAGTTTTCGGGATGAATTCGACGTAACAACGGCTACGCATTTTGTGAAATTGCTCTAGCGCGGCGCGGCAACAATTCGTTCGCTTTACATGAGTGCAGGGAGGCAACTCGTGGGACTATTCAGCACGCTTCGGGAGTTGTGTTTAGGCCAGGACGGACTGGCCCTTAGCGATACCAGCGATCAGGGACGATCGCGAGCTCGATCGGGGCAGCGCTCCGCCCGGCTCGCCGCGCGCCGCGTTTCGCGCCGCTGCCAGATCGAAGCGCTCGAGCCGCGCCGATTGATGGCGCACGACACCGTGCCGCCAGTGCTGCTGGAGTCCGTATATTTCGAAGAGGCCTCGCTCAATGACGGTGCGCCCGACGTGATCGAGATCTCGTTCGTCGGCGGGGCGCCCGGCACAACGCTCGATCGCCTCGTCATCGACGGCGACAAACAAGGCGACGGCCTGACCGCCGGCGATGTCGTCTTCGACACGGCGGCCGGCGGCCTGGGCGTGTTTGGTAACAGCCCACTTCAAATCGTCAGTTCTGCCGGTTTCTCGGTCGATAGCGCGACCGTCGTCGACGGCGGCTCGCAAATCGTCTTCACGTTCACGGGCTTTGAAGCGGGAATGAAGCTGCGCTTTTCGATCGACGCCGATGAAGTGCAATTCGTCGAAAGCGGCGCCATTACTGAGGATGGCGTGGATCTCAGCAAAATCGACATCAACTCGGTGGTCGAAGGGGCCGAGTTCCAGCGGTCGATCATGACGGGCGAGTTTTCTGCCGCGGGCTACGTCGATCTCACCCTGAGCGGCCTCTATTGGGACTTTTACGACGGCAGGTTTACAACCGCCCATACGGCCACGGGATTGGATGCGGGATTGCCGAACGATAACTATTCGACAAGCGAAGACCTCAGCGTTTGGACGGCCGGCGCCGTGGCGCATGACGAACAGATTCCTCTGGCCACGCTGTCCGGCTGGGTCTACCACGACCGCAGCGACGACGGCGTGTTCGACACCGCCACGGAAGAAGGCATCGGCGGCGTGACGCTCGAGCTGCTCGACGCGACCGGCACGCCGACCGGCATCACGACGGTCACGTCGAGCGATCCTGGGACGCTCGGCTTCTACGAGTTCCGCGATTTGCTTCCCGGCACCTACGGCGTGCGAGAAGTGCATCCCGACGGTTGGCTGGACGGCAAGGACACCGCCGGCAGCCACGGCGGCGCGGCCGCGAACGAAGCGGCCGGGCCGGTCGATCGCATTTTTGGCGCGGTCGTCGACTTCGGCGATCACGCCGTGAACTACAACTTCGGCGAGCTGTTGCCGGGCTCGATCCGCGGGCGAGTTCACGCCCACACGGGCCCCGACTGCGATTTCGACAACCCCGAGATTCTGCTGGAAGGCGTGCGGATCGATTTGCTCGACGCCGGCGGCAACTTGATCACCACGACATTCACCAATGAGCTGGGCGAGTACGAGTTCACGGCCCTC
>CAZHIV010000025.1:0-4521 GCA_964532675.1 uncultured Planctomycetaceae bacterium | reverse complement strand
CTGGGCTCGCTCTGCCTCGGCCCTATTGCCGCCGCGCGCGTCCGAACGAGTGCCCACCGGACGCAGATTTAGAGCCTATCCCAGAACCGTCTGCGGAGAGGGGGACAGGCACATTTTGCTCCGAAGACTCCGCAAAATGAGCCAGTCCCCGACGGTTCTGGGATAGGCTCTTAGCCGCGGCTCGCAGATCGTTATCGAGACTGGTCTGACGGCTCTTTGCCTTTGTGGCGCGCGGCCCAGCGCTCCAGGAAGTCCTTGGGCTGGCTCGATTCGACGATTTGCGCGATTTCGTCAGCCGTCATCCCGCGATCCAGCATGTCTCGTTTCATGTCGCTTTCGACCCGCCGCCGATGCGTCGAATCAATAATTCCGCTGATGATCGCCACCGTACTGATGATGATCCCCGTCGCGCAGCCGATGCCGATGATCAGCAGCACAAAGCGTTCGTCCTGCTCGAGGCCGAAAAAATGATCGGACCACCATTCTTCGGCCGTCGCGGCCAGCAGCGGGGCAACGACATTGATTGGGCCCATGGCTGAACTCCCCTCGTTTGAATAGCTTAGTCGCCGCCGGCAACGTATTGCTGGCAGTGTACGGAGCTGGGCTTGTCGCCACCGGACGCGCTCTGGGCCGCCATGATCCGCTCGATTTCGTTGGCCGGCAGACCACGGTCCACCAGCTCGCGTTTGAAGTCGATGTCCTGTCGATGGCAGCTATATTTGCGGATCTGCTTCGCGACGCTGTCGAGGATGCCCACGAAGCCCAAAATCAACGCGATCAGAATGATCATGTTGAACGGGACTGGAATAGCGATGATCGACCTGAGCAAATCAGTCATTAGGGGCGCCTCCCGCGGCAAGCGTCTGATCCCATCATACCGGGCTGCAGTCTTCTATTCGCCGTTCGGGCGGTTTGCTTGGGCAGAAATAGTTCGCCGTCGCGGCAATCTCAGTTTGCGATCCACCGACGCATCGGACCTCAGGCGCTTGCTGGCTTACCGTCCAAGCACGACGACAACGGCTCCGAGCTGCCTACTTATTGGGCGTCGGCTGCCCGCTGCTCATTGACAGCGTGCCGTAAAGCATTTACTGTAAAGATGTTGCTCTTTTTTTCAGCCTGCGGCAAATCCGCACGACTGCCGTTCATTCTGAGTGGACACAGCATTGGCCAACAAGCCCTGGGGTGGTGTCTTCGATTCCGCGACGGACCGCCGCGTCGAGAAGTTCACCGAGAGCGTGAGCTTCGACCGGAGGCTCTACGCCCACGACATCCGCGGCTCGGTGGCCCACGCCCATATGCTCTCCAAAGTGGGCGTGCTCACCGACGACGAGCGGCACCAGATCGTGACCGGACTGGAGCAGATCGGCCGGCAGATCGCCGCCGGCCGGTTCGAATTCCGGCAGGAGCTGGAAGACGTCCACATGAACATCGAGCGAACGCTGGCGGAGCGGATCGGCGCGGCGGGCCGCAAGCTGCACACCGGCCGCAGCCGTAACGACCAGGTCTCGACCGACCTGCGGCTGTGGATACGGGACGAGATCGACGGCATGTCGGCTCGGCTGCGGCAATTGCAGCGGGCCTTTTTTGGCCGCGCCGAGCGGGATGCGGGCGTGATCCTACCCGGGTACACTCACCTGCAGCGGGCCCAGCCGGTGCTGGCCCCCCACTATTGGCTCGCTTACTGCGAAAAATTCGAGCGAGATCGGGACCGGTTGGCCGACTGCCGACGGCGCGTCAATCAGCTCCCGCTGGGTACCGCCGCTCTGGCCGGCACCTCGATCCCAATCGACCGGCAGATGGTGGCCGACGAATTGGAGTTCGACGGCATCCTGGCCAATAGCCTCGACTCCTCCGGCGACCGCGACTTCGTGCTGGAGTTCGCCTTTTGCCTCGCCGCGATTGCCACGCACCTGAGCGGCTGGGCCGAGGAGTGGATTCTGTGGTCGACCACCGAGTTCAACTTCTTGCGGCTGCCGCAGGAGTTCTGCACCGGCTCCTCGATCATGCCGCAAAAGATCAATCCCGACGTGCTGGAGCTCGTGCGCGGCAAGACGGGCCGCGTCATCGGCAACCTCACGGGCCTGCTGGTGCTCCTCAAGGGTTTGCCGCTTGCCTACAACCGCGATTTGCAGGAGGACAAAGAGCGGTTGTTCGATTCGGTCGATACCGTGGCGGGGTGCCTGGAACTGGCCGCACCGATCGTCGCCGGTGCCGAGCTGAACCGCGAAGCCATCGGGGCGCGGATCGAGGAGGGATATCTCGACGCCACCACGCTCATGGAGCACCTCATTCAGCAGGGCGTGCCCCAGCGGACGGCGCACGAGATCATCGGCCAACTGGTGGCCACGGCGATGAAACGCGGCCTGCCGCTCGCCAAGCTGCCGCTCGAAGATTTCCAGGCCGCCCACCAGTCGCTCGACGAATCGGTTTACAAGATCCTCGGCGCCCAGCGAGCCATCGCGGCCTTCACTAGCCACGGCTCGACCAACCCCGAGCAAGTCGACCACCAGCTCGGGCTGTGGCGCGAGCGACTATCAAACCCGTCTTAGCCGCGCCGCCGGCGATGCGCGAATCAACATCGCTCTCACCGCCCAATCAACACCATGAGCATTCACACCGCAAAGCCCATTCGTAGCTTGCTGCTGCTGCCGCTGCTGTGCGGCATGGCGTGGGCCCAGCCGCCGGCTCCTGGCGCGGCCGTCGCAATCGGGCCGTCGGCGGTCGAAACGAACCCGGCCGTGCGGGCCGCCCTTGAACTGCCGCGCGAGACGCCGGCCGATTATTTCCAGGCCGTCATCTGGCTCATCGACTTGGGCCGCCCGGAGTTGGCCAAACCGATCCTGGAAGAGCTGACGAAGCTGCAATTAACCGATGCCCAGCGGGCCGCTCTGGTCGCCGAATTCGGCTCCCGCGACATGCTGCGCCTGGCCCGCGCCGCGGAGCTGGCCCCCGCCGGCGCCGAGTTTGCCGACGCCTCTATGGCCGCCGCCGCGGCCGCGGCGAACGACCCGCAGCGCATCGCCATGTTAGCTGCTCCACTCACCGATCCATCGCCGGACGCGCGCCAGATGGCGCGCACCGACCTGGCCGCCACGGGCCAGCTCGGCGCGACGGCCACGCTCGAAGCGCTCGCGAAAGAAGCCGATTCCGACGGACGGGCAGCCCTGATGACCGCCGCCGCGCGGATGCATCCGCTCGTCGATCGCCCGCTGCTGGCGATGCTCGACACCAACGACCCGGCGCTGCGGGCCGATGTGATCGCACTTTTGCAGCATCTCCGCGTGCCGCAGGCCGCTCCATTCATCCAGGTGGGCCCCGCTTCGGCGGAGCGGGAATTAACTGCGGCGATCCAGCGCATCCAAGAGGGCACGCCGCCATTGGCCGTCGATGAAGCGAATCATGTCGAACTTTGGCATTGGGACGATGTCGCCAAAAGCCTCTCCTCGGCGCGGTATCCGGCCGACGAGGCTCGAGTTATTTGGCTGGCCCGCCTCGCCGGCGACCTTCTGCGTCTTCGGCCGCAAGATAGGCAAGCGCTGCGCAACTGGCTCGTGCTCGAATTGGAAGCCGCCTACTATCTACCGCCCAGGGCGATCGATCCCTTGGCAATGGCCGATTTGCCGCTTGTGAACGAAGTGCTGATCGGGGCCCTGGAGTCGGAATACGCCTATGCAGCCGAGGCAGCCATCGACGCTTTGGCGAGGTCGGGCGACTGGCGATTGGTGCTCACAGCCGATGCGCAGCCGTCGCCGCTGGCCAATGCGTTGGGCGACGCCGATCGCCGCGTGCGTTTCGCCGCGTTGCGGGCAATCATGGCGCTCGATCCGCCGTCGCCGTACCCCGGCTCCAGCCGCGTGCCCGATGCGCTCTCGTGGTTCGCGGGCAGCCGCGGCGAGCGGCAGGCGTTGGTGGCGATGCCGACGCTCGAAGCGTCGGCCAACCTGGCCGGCATGCTGGCCGCTCACGATCTCGACGCTCTGGCGACCAATCGGGGCCGGGACGCGGTGGAATTGGCCCGCGACATGGCCGACCTGGAAATGATCTTCCTCGACATGAACATCCTCAGGCCCGACATTCGCCAGGTGGTGTACGAGCTGCGCCTCAGCCCGGAAACTCGCCACGTGCCGGTCGCGCTCTTGGCCGCCGAGGGGCGGCTCGAGGGCGCCGAGCGATTGGCAGCCGAGCACGAGCGGGTCATTGCCGTGCCGCGGGTGCATTCGCATGAAGTTCTGGAGCGCGTCGTCGAGCGGCTGATCGAAATGGCCGGCCGCAATCCGGTGACGCCAGCGGAACGGGCCGCTCAAGCGGCCGAGGCCGCGGCATGGCTCGATAAGTTGGCCGCCACCCGCCCGTTCTACACCATCCGCCGCAGCGAGCTGCTCAGGGCCAACGAGTCCCGGCAGACCATTTCCAATCTCCCGCCCCGACCATGAGCCGGACCGTTTCCACCATCGGCACGCACGCCACTTCGACCGAACCGCTGCCGGGCATCATCGGCTCCAGCGCGGCGATGATGGACGT
>CAZHIV010000024.1:0-8336 GCA_964532675.1 uncultured Planctomycetaceae bacterium | reverse complement strand
AATCGAACTCATCCAGCGTTCGCCGGTTCCCTCCGGCGGCTTATAAGGCCGTTGTGGTGCCAAACCACGGGACAGCCCTCCTATGGGAAAGAAACGACAGCCTCCGAAGGGGGAAGGTTCAGAGGAAGCTGCTTTTCTGTTATTCGGTCCTCCGCACATCAAAGAATTCCAGACTCTCAGAGCAGAGCTATCCGGGCTGACGGATCGTGCTGTCGCGATCGTTGGCGGAGCGTATTTAGAATGGCGAGTTAGACAAACAATTAAGCACCGATTACCGAACTGGGAGATTGTCCCCACGGGAAAAACAAAAGCGGTGCCAGTTGGTGACATTGTTTTCGGCAACGACGAAGTCGGAGGTGAACTAGGTTTTTTGAGCCAGTGTCGCATGGCATATTGCCTTGGCTTAGTAGGACCAATTGGTTTCAGCGATCTACAGCGTGTCGCAAAAGTCCGTAATAGATTTGCTCACCATGTCGAAGTTTCATCCTTCAACGAAGATACAAAAGTAATGGAGTTATGTGAGAAACTTGAATCACCCGCACTAATGGACGCGATGCGATTTGCACTTGATGGAATTCAGCCTGCCGAATCAAAAGAGCTAGAACGGCATCGAGTCAGTTTTATTCAAACCGTCGAAATCCTATGGTTCATGCTATATCAGATTGCACAGTTCTGCCCAGTTGATTGGCCCGATCCAAAACGACAGGGTCTTATTTTGTGGTAATCACATTCGGTCGTACACATCCCATCGTCGCTCGTTTTCGTCATCCAAAATACGTGCTAAGAGAATTGCTACGGCCTTTGCGTCCAGCGACAATTCGGGCCATGCAGCCAGGATTTCATTCGGCAATAGCTCAGAGCCGAAGAAACTCGGCTCACCCGTTAATCGCTGCTGCAAGTCATTCAGATTACAGCGCATTTCTGTCGAAGCTGCCTCCAAGAGCGTTTTAATAGCATTCACAGCACGCCCCCTTCCGAGGCTGCACTATGGCACGCAAGCGAGGAAATCGACAGCAGCGTAAGGCCAAGCGCGGCAGACAAAATCAGCCATCCAAGAGCGACCCATCGCCAGCTTCGGCTGCTATCCAGATCACGGATGCAAATAAAGTGAATGCCAAAAGCAGCAAAGCAGCAACAGAAAAGCAAGGGAAACCAGAATTGCCAAATCGGCGACAATCGCTGGCAGGCAATCGTGCGCTTAGCACGTTCTTCGCAGGCGCGGTCGCAGTTTTTGCACTTGCTCAAGTTGTAGTTAGCAAATGGCAATGGGATGCCATGAATACTACTACTAAGCAAACACAAGCAATCATTGAACAAATGCAACTGGAACAACGACCGTGGATTGGAATTGAAACCAACCGAATTGATGAAATTAAAGATAAGATAACGGGCTGGATTACATTCAAGAACTTCGGCAGCAACCCTGCTTTTATTTACAACAGCCGTATGATTGCTGTCCCTTATGACATTGATGATAAAGACTTGGCGGAGATCGCTGAGGTCCATCCTGACCAGCCGGAAAAAGATTTCTCGCAAATAGTCATTCCGCCCGGCCAAGAATTTGATTCCGCACTGACCAGTAAGATGGTGATCTTCGGCAATGCCGCGAACGGAAACCCACTCCCGCCCGATTACACAAAGGAAGTCGCAGATGGGAAACGACCTTACTACGTGCTTGGCGCTATTTTCTACAGAGACGCTAACGATACTAAGCACGTCACTGGCTTTTGCTTGATTTACGACAAGAATATCAAGCAATTGCGGCAATTCGAGAAATACAACTACATGAAATGATTGCATTACACAGCCGACCAGCGCCCATCGGTCCCAACGGCAAACCGATGCCCGTTCCGCTTGAACGCCTGCGATAGATTGTTCAGCAACGACCGCTGATCCGCGTCCGGCCGGTATCCCTTCTCTTGCACCGCTAGAACTACCTCGACCGCTCTTAAAGGCCCTGATTCCCGCAGCACTTGCTCCGCTATGTCGGACAGCGACAACGCAGCAAATGGGCCGGGGTCCATTGGCGGGCATTCGCTGGCCGCCCACAGAACATAACCGCGCGCCGCCTTGCTGACTTTCAGGATTCGCCCCTGATCCGACAGCCGCTTGAATAACGTGCGGATCGTCGGCTCGTGAAACGTCCGCTTTGGATCGGATTTGCGCAATTTCGCCAGCACTTCGCGCAATTGAAAGGGTCGGGACTTGGGCATGGCCTCGATAATCAAGTCTGTAATCGGCCGCTTGCGTCCTCGATTGGCCGCGCTCCTGCGCTCGTAGAAAAGCCGCTCGCCCAGGTCGTCGATCAGGCGCAGAGTTTGGGTATACTCTAGGCGGGCTTGGCGAATCGCTTCGTCCCGCTTCGTGGCGGCTTGCTGCTGTAGAATTTGGATGGGGTTTATGCTGCTTGGCATACCCGAATGTTATCGGGAGTAGGAAAAGCAGCAAGCATAGCAACACAGTAGTAGGACAGTGCCAACTGAACGCGGATTGCACGCAGCATAGCCGTTCCCGATGCCTCCTGTCGCAACAACCCGCGCGGCCAAAAACAGTTGTGGAAATCGGCCAATCGTTCTGCTAGATTGCGCGCACGCCGCAATCACGCGGCGTTTGTTGTTTGAAAATCTACAGCGTGGATCAAAACCCTCTCCCGTTGGGAGAGGGAGAGTTTCGTTCGGCGCTGCGCAAAACCGAGCTTGGCTTTGCGCAGTCGATACCACATCGGGCTGACGCCTTCGGGTATCTTCGGAGATTTTGCACGGTCTCAATATGAGATCGACCGGCTCGAAGGGCGGCTGGGGCAACGACCCGGGGTGGTAGCCTGAAGGGCTAGAACCAGTTTCAATACCATCGATGCTCGCGGCTCAGTGGCACAGGCCGCTGGCCTGTGTCGCAGTTTTGCAGTTTCCGCACCGGCCAGCAGCCGGTGCCACTAATTTTTGAAACCGCTTCTACAACTTCAGCTACAGCCACAAATGCAGCCGGCCGTCGTCCAGGCACTTGCGCCGTTTCGATCGCTGCCGTTTGATGACGACGCGCGGCAGCCACTTACGCACACATTCGTCACGCACTGGAAATCGCAGGCGCGACAATTGGGCCGTACGACCTACCAATCGCGGCGATCTGCATTGCGCATGGCCTGACGCTTGTGACAAGCAATACGAGCGAATTCTCGCGCGTGAATGGCCTGCAAATCGAGGATTGGCTACAGGCTCCCTGAACGCGGTGGCTGTCTCACCCGCCGCCGACGCGTTGGGGGATCGTGAACGAGTAGATGACGACGACGGCGCCGGTGCCCAGCAGGCTCCAGGGTGCCCAGTCGGGCGGGGTGATTTCGGTGCGGCCTTGTTGGGCCAGGCGGGTGTCGGGTTTCAGCACGGCCCGTTCGACGGCCATCGCCTGAACGCCCAGGAGGCAGCAATACGCGCCGATGGCCAGGAAGAAGGATCGCCACATCGGAGAGGTCGGAGGTCGGAGGTCGGAGGTCAGGGGGGGAACGGCATTGCCCCTTTTTCCCTGTTGGTGTATCGGCTGGGGGTGGGATGCTTGGTGAAGCGCGGCGGAGAGGTGCGGCTTGATTGCGGCGTGACGGACGCGCGGGACGTGTTGAATATACATAGGGAAACGGCCGGGGCCTGTCGTGTGGGTCGTGCGGACGGCGGCGTCGTGGTGCCGTTGTGAACGGTGCGGCGGGTGGTTAGACTGCCTGCGAGCGGGGCAGCAGGTTCCGACTGCCGAGCGGGACCGCCGCAAATTGCAAACGGTGCACCCTTTGTCGACGTCCCTTCCGGCAGAAGGGGCCTACTCGGGCGGGGACTATGGAAGCGATCGACTGGGTGGTGATCGGGGCCTACTTCGCGGTCATTCTGGGGCTGGCCTGGTGGGTCATCCTGCAGGGCAAGGACACGGCCCAGGATTACTTCTTGGCCGGGCGGCATCTGGGGTGGTTCGTCATCGGGGCGTCGATCTTCGCCTCGAACATCGGGTCGGAGCACCTGGTGGGGCTGGCCGGCACCGGCGCGACCAACGGCGTGATGTGGGCCCATTATGAGCTGCATGCGTGGTGCCTGTTGGTGCTGGGGTGGGTGCTGGTGCCGTTTTACATCCGCTCCAAGGTGTTCACGATGCCGGAGTTTTTGGAGCGCCGCTTCACGCCGGCTGCCCGCTGGCTGCTCTCGCTGATCTCGCTCGTGGCCTACGTGATCACAAAGATCGCGGTGGGCATCTTCGCGGGCGGAATTGTGTTCTCGACGCTGCTGCCCGATTTGCAGTTCACAGTCGGCGCGACGGTGATCGACAGCTTCTGGATCGGCTCGATCGCCGTGATCGTGCTCACCGGTCTGTACACGGTGCTGGGCGGGATGCGGGCCGTGGCATACACCGAGGCGTTGCAGACGATCATTCTAGTGACAGGCTCGGCGCTGGTGACGGTGTTCGGACTGCGGGCCCTGGGTGGCTGGGACGTGCTCCGTGAGACGCTCGGGTCCGATGCGTTCAACTTGTGGGATCCCGTGTTGCCCGAGGGTGTGGCGAGCACCTGGTCGCCGGTGATTGAAACCAACGCAGTCGGCGACGTGATCGAGCAGGCCTGGTACTTCGGGCACCCGGACAATTTCCCGTGGGTGGGCATGTTGTTCTGTGCCCCGATTATCGGGTTGTGGTACTGGTGTACGGACCAATACATCGTGCAGCGGGCGCTGGGCGCGCCGAACGAGCAGCAGGCCCGCCGCGGGTCGATCTTCGCGGCCTTCCTCAAGCTGCTGCCGGTGTTCATCTTCATCATCCCCGGCATGATCTGCATCGCGCTGGCGCAGACGGGGCGGTCGGAGGTGCTGCAATCGACATTAATCGACGCGAACGGCCAAGTGATCAACGAGCAGGCCCAGGCGGCGTTCCCGCTGCTGGTGAACACGGTGCTGCCCGCAGGCGTGCGGGGGCTGGTCGTGGCCGGGCTGCTGGCCGCCTTGATGAGCTCGCTGGCCGGCGTGTTCAACGCCTCCTCGACGCTGTTCACGATGGATCTTTATTCGAAGCTGCATCCCACGGCGTCGCAGCATCAGCTAGTGTGGACCGGCCGGCTGGCCACCGGGCTGATGGTGCTCATCGGCCTGGCGTGGATCCCGGTGATTCAAGGCGCCCAAGGGCTCTACGAATACTTGCAGAACGTGCAGGCCTACCTGGCGCCGCCCATTTTTGTGGTGTTCTTCCTGGGCGTGATGTGGAAGCGGCTCAACGGGCCGGGCTGCATGGCGGCGCTCATCGTCGGCTTCTTGATGGGCCTGGCGCGGCTGGCGGTCGATACGCCGGTGGCGCTCAAACTATTCGGCGTTAATGAGAGCGGCGATGCGATTGGGTACGACAGCGGCACGCTGCCCTGGATCGTCAACAAGATTTACTTCCAGTACTACAGCTTGCTGATCTTCTTGGTGTCGATGCTGGCGATGATCGTGGTCAGCTACCTGACGGCCGCGCCGTCGGAGGAGCGGATCCGCGGGCTCACCTTCGGCACGCTCACCGCAGAGCACCGGCGCGAGTCGCGCAGTAGTTGGTCGGCGGGCGACGTGATCGCGTCCGGCGTGGTGCTGGCGGCGATCGGGGCGGCGTACTTGTACTTCCGCGGGTAGGTGCTAAACCGCAAGCGGTTGGAGAGAAGATTGCGGCGAATCGCCACGTGACGGGCGGTGAATCAGCCCACGGCGGGGGGCGTGGGCGCTTCGTCGGAGACGAAGCCGCACGACTTATGGCTGCCGTCGCAGAACGGGCGGTTTGACGACTGGCCGCAGCGGCAGAGGGCGACGGCCGGCTTGTTGGGCGCGATCTGGAACTCCGCGCCGCGGGAATCGACGAGCTTGAACGGGCCTTCAATGACCAGCGGGCCGTTGGGACGCATGCGAATCGTGACGTCGGCCATGGGAGCTCCTTTGAAAGGTGTGCAGGTGAGTAAGTGAGTAGGTGAGTAAGTAGGCCTTCACGTTCGACCTGATCACTTACTCACCTACTCACGTACTCACCTACTCACTCTTCAGTTATTCTGCGCGATTTTCGGCTGCGGGAGAAGCGGCCGCTTCCTCGCCGGGAGTCAGCACGAAGAGGACCTGCAGGTTGTCGTCGGCCGGCGCGGGCGAGAACTTCCCAAGGCGCGGCAGCTTGCGGAGCTTGCCGGCAGCCGGGACGTCGGTTTTGGAAATGAGCACGCGCTGGGCGCGGGCCTGGTTCGAGAGCTCCTCGCGCGCGCCGCGCGGCTCCTCGACTTCGAGGCGGCTGGTGGCGTCGTGTGCTGCGGCTCTGCCGCCGCTCGCAAAAGCGCCCGCTGCCGGCCCGCCGGCCGGCGATTGCTCGTAGTAGTAGGCCTTGTTGCGCTCGAGGAATTCCTTTTGCTGCTGGGGCACGCTGCCTCGATTGTACTGCTGCAACTCGCCAGCCAGCTTCTTGTTGGGCGCCGCCGCGAGGGCCTTGTCCGCCGGCGCTGAATCGTCGACCGACACGCTGAGGTACTTGGCGTAGTCCTGATTGAGCTCCGAGAGGAAGGATTTGATCTTCGTCGGCGGGGCTTCGACGAGAACGACGTCGACGTCGGCCTCCGTTTCGGCTGCCGGCACGTCGGCGCGCCCGCCGGTGCCGCCTGAACGGGTCATCGTTCGATAGCGCTCGGCGGCGGCCGGCGTGCCCTCGATCGCTGCTTCGGGCTCCAGCGCGATGCCGTTGCTCAGCAAGAGCTGGTCGAAGGTCCGGTTCTCGAGCGCTTCGCGCTTGGCCAGCACGTGGACGACGACCAGATCATCCTCATCGAGCGGCTCGGCGGGTCCGAGCGGCTGGACGCCTGCGAACCTATCGGCGGACGTGGCCGGGACGGCGGTCGATGCGCTGCCGGCCGGCGACATGGTCGTCTCAGTTCCGGCCAGATCGCGAGCCGCGGGTTGCGAGGGGGCCGGCGGCGTGGATTCGGGCGGCGCGGTGCGCGAGGCGGGCTCGCGGCCGCGCAGGGCGACCGGCTGCCCGTCGTTTTCTTCCAGCGGATCGCGCCCGAGGAACATGATCAACAGGCCGGCCGCCACGGCCAGCGAGGCCCACACCCAGCCGCGCCTGGTGCGGCCGACGGTGACCGTGGGCAGCCTGTCGTGTTTATCAGTTTGTGCGGGCACGTCGCCGGACGGCTGCCGGTTTGTGTCGCCGACGCGCTGCAGTATGGTCTCGCGCAAATCGCCGCGGGGGGGCGAGGCGGGCGGCAGATTGCGGACCGACTGCGAGACGTGCCGCAGCTCGTCGAGCGTTTGCCGCGCGGCGGCGTCCGCGGCCAGGCGTGCCTCGACGAGCGCGCGCTGGTCGGCGGAGAGCTCGTCGTCGAGGTACGCGCTGAGGATCTCGTCGTCGAAGTCGTGTTGTAAGGGTTGGTCGCTCATCGCAAGTCGGCGATTCTCTCCACGTGCAACCGCGGCGCGAGCTGGTCGCGGAGTTGCATCCGCGCCCGGAACAGCCGGCTGCGGACCGTTCCGACGGGCAGCTCCAGGATTTCGGCGATCTCGTCGTATCGGCAGCCGTCGATCTCGCGGAGCACGAGGATCGTGCGGTACTCGGCGCTCAGCTCGGCCAGGGCGGCATGCACCATCTCCACCTGCTCGCGGCGCTCGACGTGGGCATCGGGCGCCGGCTGGCCGTCGACCGGCTCGCTGCCGAGGTCGGTCTTCATTCCGTCGAGCGATACCAGCTTGCGCTCCCTCCGGGCGTGGCTCATGGCCAGGTTGAAGGCGATGCGATACAACCAAGTGTAAAACGCGCTCGAGCCGCGGAACGAATCCAGCTTCCGGTAGGCCTGCACAAAAGCGTCTTGAACGATATCACCGGCATCTTCGGCCGAACCGGTTACGCGGACCAGCGAGTTGTACAACCGGTCCTGGTAGGCGTGCACCAATCGTCCGAAGGCGTCCGAGTCGCCGCGGAGCGTGGCCGCTATGAGGGAGGCGTCGTCGCTCACACGTGGCTCGCTAGATTGGACGCAGGGGAGGAGGCCAAAGTTCCGGGCCGCGGGCAGCGGCAAATCGCGGCTGAAATCATTGTTCCGGTGCCGCCGGAAGTTGTCAAACAAGCCTAAAGTCGGGTACCGAGATGTGGGAGGCGTCTCGGACGCCGATGGATCTTCGCAACTTCGCAGCCAGTAATCGGCGTCGGAGACGCCTCCCACAACTATTGATTGAAATTCACTGCATGTCATCTTCTACGCACGACCCGCTGGCATGGATCGACGAAGCGCTGGCAGATCTCGATCGCCGCGGGCTGCGGCGGCGGCTGGCAGTGCGAAGCGGCCCGCAAACGGCGCGGGTCGTTTTGGACGGCCGCGC
>CAZHIV010000023.1:0-10596 GCA_964532675.1 uncultured Planctomycetaceae bacterium | reverse complement strand
CGCGAATTCGCCGCGAGCTCGGCTTTGTCTCAAAACCCCCTCCCCGCCCCGGGGGAGGGTGGGGGAGGGGACAATTCCGCGGCGAATCATCACCCTCCCCCAACCCCTCCCATCAAGGGAGGGGAGTTTTGGGACAAAGCCTAGCGTTGTAGCTTGCGAAGGCAGCGCATGCGTCGCGCGCGGTGCAATCGTTGCGACTCTTGCAATTTAGCTAATCGGCCAGACGCCAATCGGTCGATTCTCTGGGTACGACACTCTTCGCGTATCTAGGGAGGCCGCGATGTTGCGCTCTTGTCTTTTCGTGCTCGGCTTGATTATAGCGACCAGTTCCAGCGGCGGCTGCCGAAGCTGCTCCAAATGCCACGACTACGGGCCGCCCGTGGCCAACTGCAATTGCCACGCCTGCGGCCAGCACCGCGCCGGCTCCGCCAGCGAGTATATCGAGAGCCCTTTCATGGATGAGGGCTACTACGAGCCGCAGGAAGGCGGGCAATACGAGCCGAATGAAGTGCTCCCGCCGCCGCAGTCGGTCGATCCTCCGCAGTCGATCAACGGCCCGAACATGGGTTACTCCGGCCAAGTCCGCTAGAGCCAGTCGCTCCGCCGGGTGGCGGACAATTCCACGGTTTCGCGATTCATTCGACGAAACATCGGCTACGCATACGGTGAAACTGCGCTAAGGTCCCACCGGAGAATTGGACTCCGCGGAGCCGGCGACCCGCCGCCGGACCATCTGACGGTTGAAGATCTCGGGATCGAACGGATCGCGAGGTTGCCATTTTTTGATCTGCGCGCCGACGCGTAGTTGGGGCGCCGCCGGGGTGAGTTTCGCGGCCGCCTCGAAATCCGCTTGCACGACGCCAGTCGTCGCCGTTTCGGCGGCCGCCGGTACTTCCTCAGCCGCGGCCAATCCCGCGTCGGCATCGGGCTGCGTGGCGTCGGGCGATCTGGCGGAGTCGGACTGCGTTACCAGAGCCACCCATTGCTCGAGATGGGCGAAGGCCTGCTCTTCTCGCGTGCCGAACAGGGGCTCGTCCATGCCGCCATGCGCGCGCCGCGGCACGGTGAGCAGCGGGCTGAGCTGCGGCCGCTCGCGGTCCACCAGCGCCAGCGCCGCCGACAGGTTGCTCATGGTCGAGCGGCGATTGGCCATACCGTGCAGCAGGGCACGATCGAGCTGAAACGGCTGGCCGCCGCCGGGCTGGTGGCAGCCGCTGGTCGTGCAGTTGTTCACCAGCACCGGCTGTACCTTGCGCGTGAACCGCTCGAGGGCGCGCGGCGATACGCCGGCGGTTGCCGGAGCAGACGTTTTCGTGGATTCGACGGCGACTGCCTCCGCAGGCTTAGTCGATTTGGCGACCGGCGAGCCGGCCGGCTCCCGGCCGGCGTACTCCAACCGCCGCTCTAACAGCGCAATTCGCGGATGGCGTGCGTCGAGCGCCCGCGCGGCGGCCAATTCGGCACGCGCCGGCCCAAACAGGTTAAAACGCAGGCACCACTCGGCCAGCGTCAAATGGGCCTCGGCGGTCGGGCGGGTGAGTTGCCGCCGCCGATACTGATACGCTTCCTCCAGGGAGCCGCACACGACCAGGACCCGCGGCGCGGCGACTTCCATCTGGACGCCGGCTCGCGTCACGACGTAACGCTCTCCCTGCCGCGCGATCCGGCCCGTGAGAACGCCGCCCTCTTCGAGCAACAGAACCTGCTCCTGCCCTTGCTTTGGCGCAGCGGCGCCGGATGGGACCTGGGCCCCGGCGTGTCGATGCGCCCCGGCGCCGACGGCTACCAGCAGCGCGAACCGCGACAGGGCATGCAGGCGAACAAAACGGCTCATCGGGGCGAAGAGTAGGGAATCGGCATCAAGTGGTCAAGGCTGGCATCGCTAGCACGGCCCCGATATACTGGAAGCGAGCGCCCGATGAGCACCACGCCGCAGCGGCACACGGTTTACTACTCCGGCCACGTGCAAGGCGTCGGCTTTCGCTACACGGCGCGCTCGATCGCGCGCGGCTACGACGTAGCCGGTTTTGTCCGGAACTTGCCCGACGGCCGCGTCGAGCTCGTCGCCGAAGGGAAGCCTCACGAGGTGGACGCGTTTCTCCGCGAGGTGCGCGATCGGTTTTTTAATCAGGTCCGCGACGAGCGGGGCGACGTGCAACCCGCCACCGGCGAGTTCGCCGCCTTTGAAATCCGCCACTGACCGCCATCGCCGCTTGCGGCCTAGCTGCAACCCCATTTAAAACCAAGCCATGCCCGGCAATCTAAGCATCTGGCTCACCCCTATCTGGGTCCTCTCGCTCGGCATCACGACCGGGGCGCTCGTTCTCGTATTGCTCTATGGCATCCTCTGGCTCGTCTCCAGGCCGACGGCCGACGCGACCGTGCGGCTTGTGAAAGAGAGCGTCCTGCAATGGATTTCGTACGTCGTGCTGGCGTTCGTCGCCTTTGCCGTCCTGTCCACGCCCATCATGCCGTGGCGGCAGGTCGCCCACTCGCTCGGCCGGATGCCCCATGTCGGCGCGACCGAGGTTTCTGTCGAGGTGCCGCCGCGGACTGACGACTTCGAGGTGGGCATCGGCTTTGAGTCCGATGAATTGCAGTCCTACACGTTCACCAGCGAGGAGGACGTAGTGATCGGCGTCGAGCCTGGAAAGGCCTACGCCGATCCGCTGATCCTCGTCGAAGGCGGCGAGCCATTCGCCTGGACGCCCAGCAGCAAGCGCGGGCGGATGTTTGAAGGTCCCGTCGCCAAGCTGTTCGTCACCAACCAGAGCGACGCCCCCACCGATGTCACCATTCGGCTCGCGACCGACGTCCCACTGGGCGAGGTGCGTCAGATCCTCGTCGCCGCCGCGGCCGTGATCGCCGTTTATCTCCTGTACCTGGCCCTTCACTGGCTGCTGCCGGGCATCTCGACGATCGCGCTGGCCACGGCCAAGGAGGCGGTCGCCCAGCCCATTTATCTGCTGGCCATGCTCATCGGCGGCTTTTTGCTCTTGTTGTACATCTACATTCCGTACAACACGTTCGGCGAAGACGTGAAGATGTACAAGGACTCCGGCCTGACGACGATCATGGTGCTGGCGATCCTCGTGGGCCTGTGGACGGCGAGCGTCTCGGTGGCCGAGGAGATCGAGGGCCGCACCGCACTGACGCTGCTCTCCAAGCCGATCAGTCGCCGGCAATTCGTGATCGGCAAGTTTTTGGGCATCGTCTGGCCGGTGCTATTGATGTTCATCATCCTCGGCGCGTGGATGCTCATCTGGACTTCGTACAAGGTGGTTTACGATGCCCGCGAGACGTCGAACCCCGATCCGAACTGGCAGCTCTGCAGCGCGGAAATGATCGGCACGGTGCCCGGCCTCGTCCTCTCCGCGATGGAGACGGTCGTGCTGACCGCCATCAGCGTGGCGATCTCCACGCGATTGGCGATGCTGCCCAACCTGTTGATCGTGGGCTCAATCTACGTGCTCGGCCACCTGGGGCCGCTCATCGTGCAATCGTCCGTGGGACAGAATGAGTTCGTGGCCTTCTTCGGCCAGCTCATCGCGCTGGTGCTGCCGGTGCTCGACCACTTCAACATCCAGGCGGCGGTTGCCGGCGGGGTGCCGGTGCCACCCGACTACCTGGCTTGGGCGCTGTTGTACTGCGTGATGTACACAACCGTCGCGATGCTGCTGGCGCTGATCCTCTTCGAGGATCGGGACTTGGCCTGAGACGGCATGTTACAATGAGTTGTGCGTAAGTTTCGTGCGTTAATCAAACCAATTCGTTGGTAAAGAGCGGTATTTGGGATACGTCGCATACGGATTTATCAAGCGTCGGGACGAGGATATACCATGCCCACTTGGCAATTCGAAACTCATCTCAACCCGAACCAGACGGTGACCGTTCCACCCGACGTGGTGGCCCAGTTAGGTCCTGATGCAACGGTGCACGTCGTACTGATGGCAGCCGATCCGAATGAGGACGCCGATTGGCAGCGTCTTGCAACGGAGCAGTTCTTGCAGGGATACGCGCCGGGCGACGAGATCTATGACCAACTACCAGAAGGGTGACCTGCTTCTGGTCGTCTTTCCCTTCGTCCAGAGTGTGCAGGCCAAACAACGACCGGCATTAGTCATAGCCGATACGGGTGATAACGATATCACTGTCGCACGCGTGACGACACAGCGCTACCATACGCCGTTCGACGTTAACTTGGCAGATTGGAAGGCGGCCGGGTTGATGGCGCCATCCGTCGTGCGTTTACACAAGCTGGCGACGATCAGTAAGTCACTGGTTCGGCGCCGGCTTGGCGCATTAACCGTTGCCGATCGAAATCAAGTCGCAGCGTCTCTCGCACCTCTCTTCACTGGCTGGTAGCCAAAGCTGCCTGTTTTTCCGACGACCAGAAAACACGACGCCTCAACCAGCTCGCCGGCGTTCGTGGCGGTCGGAGGCTGGGAGCGTGGTGCCGGCAATGATGGGCAGGGCTGGCATGGCGAAGGGCCCGTGGCGGCCGGTGGCAGTGCCGTCCCAGGCGTGCTCTTCGATCCGCTCGAGGATCATTTCGGCGACGGCGACCGCGTCGCGGCCGGCGGCGCCGTCGACGCGCGGCGATCGGCCCTCGCGGATGGCCCGCACGAAGTCGCGCTGCTCCTCCTGGATGGCATTCACGGGTCGCGGCTCGTGCTGCGTGCGCACCAGGAGCTCTTGGAACAGGTTTTCCTTCCAATAAGCGCGGTCGTCGGCCGAGAGCCGGTCGGTGCGGAACTCACGCCGCAAGACGTCCTCGCGCGGCTTCACGACCGTGGCCTCGTGCGTGGCGAAATTGATCGACGTACTGCCGCGCGAGGTGAAGATCGTCATCGTCCGCCGCTGCTGGAAGTTGACGCGCGAGGCCGAAAGCTGGGCCACGCAGCCGCTCGCGAACGTGAGCCGCGCGGTCGCCAGGTCTTCGTGCCCGCCCAGCACCGAGATGCCCAGCGCCTGCACGTCTTCGACCGACGAATTTGCGAGGGACAGCACGATGTCCAGATCGTGAATCATGACGTCGAGCACGACGCCGATGTCCATCGAGCGGAACGTATACCCGCTCGTGCGCGTGGCCTCGATGTACTTCGGATCGCGCAGCTCGGAGGCAACCGTCGTAAGCGCGGGGTTGAACCGCTCGACGTGCCCCACTTGCAGCACGATGCCCTGCTTCCGCGCCAGCGCGACCAGGTCGTGGGCCTCGGCGGCGGTCGGCGCGAGTGGCTTCTCGACGAGCAGCGGCACGCCGCTGCCGAGCAGCTCCATTCCGATCGCGTGATGGCTGGCGGTCGGGGCGGCGACGATTGCGGCTTCGATCTCGCCGATGACTTCGCGATAGTCTGCGACGGCGCGCGTATTTGCTTCGTGCGCGACGCTCGAGCGGGCGGATTCGACGGGATCGGCCACCGCCACGAGCTCCATCTCGTCGAGCGCAGCGGCGATTCGCGCATGGATACGGCCCAAATGGCCGGCGCCGATGACCGCAATACGTACCGGGTTCACGCTGCCCTCCTTAGCTCGCGGCTCCGACCATGCCGCCCCTCTTGCTGACCTTCGACAAACGCCAGCAACTGATTCACTTGCGGCACAAGCTGAGCGTTGCCGCGGAGAATCTCGCGGGCCGGGTCGACGCCGACCTTGGCCCGGTAGATGAGCCGGTGCGCCTCGGCCAGGCAGTCGATGACGTGGGCCGAGAAATCGTGCCGCTTGAGGGCGACGATGTTGATGCACCGCGGCCTTGCCGGCGCGCCTTCGCAGAGCATGAAGGGCGGCACGTCGTGTAGCACGCGGCTCAAGCCGCCGATGAAGCTGTAGCTGCCGATGGTGGTGTAGTGATGCACGGCAACAGCGCCGGATAGCGAGGCATAGTCGTCGATGTGCACGTGCCCGCCCAGCAGCGAGCCGTTGGCCATGATGATGTGGTCGCCCAGCTTGCAGTCGTGGGCCACGTGGCAGCAGGCCATAAGAAAATTGTGGTCGCCGATGCGGGTGACGCCGTCCTCTTTTTCGCTGCCGCGGTTGATCGTCACGCCTTCGCGAATGGTGTTGCCGTCGCCGATGACGACCTGCGTGTCGCTGCCGGCGTAGCTGATATCCTGCGGCTCGCCGCCGATGACCACGTTGGGATAGATCATGTTATCGCGACCGATGGTGACGCGGCCCATCACCGTGACCGAGTTCAAAAGCCGCGTACCGCTTTGAATCCGCACATGCGGCCCGATGACCGAAAAGGGGCCGATTTCGACGCCCGGCTCGATCTCCGCCGTCGGGTCGATGCAGGCTGAGTCAGCAATGCGAGCTGTCATCCTTGATTACTCCGGATTGCCGCCAATGAGATTTTGTTGACGAGATTCATGAAAAGAGTTGCTCTAGGCACAGCGGCGCTGGGCGACGCTGGGAAAGCGTTGATCCGTTAACTCTGTTTGTTCCAGAAGCCGCCTGGCCAGCTCGGCATGGAGCTGATGGCCGGTGCGATAGGCCACCACGTGGCCGACGATCTCGCAACCGGTAAGCGCCAAATCGCCGACCACATCCAGCAGCTTGTGCCGCACGCATTCGTCGGCAAAACGCAGCGTGTTATCGATGGGGCCGTGATCCCCGAAAATCAACAGGTCGCGCGGCGAGGTACGCTGGCCGCGGCCCTCGGCCAGCATCGCCTGGGCCACCTCGTTCAGAATGAACGTGCGGCAGGGCGCCAGCTCGCGGCGAAACGAATCGGGCGTCAGGTCGATGGCGAACGTCTGCCGGCCGATCGCCGTGTGGGAACCGTAATCCAACTCGAAGGAAACTGTAAGTCCCGCGCTGCGCGGCGGCTGGGCCTCGATCCAGCAATCGTTGCCGCCGACGCGAACGGTATTGCCGACTACGATCTGACGCACTGGGCTGCGTTGCTCGACGATGCCGGCGGAGTCCAGCGCGTCGACGAAGGCCAGCGAGGAGCCGTCGCAGCCGGGCATTTCCGGCGCGTCGACCCAAACTTCGCAGTTGTCGATACGGAGCCCAGCCAGCGCAGCCAGCACGTGCTCCACCATTTCGACGCGAATGCCGTTCAGCTCGAGGTTGGTGCGGCGGGGCACGTCGACGCGAAGCGAGGCGAGCGCGGGGATCCGCGCCGCGGGGCCCACGTCGTGCCGCACAAAAGTGATGCCGCAGTTCTCCGCGGCCGGCCAGAATTCCACCTGCACGTCCCGACCGCTGAAGTAACCGATCCCGGTTACGGAAACCGGCCGGGCAAGCGTGCGTTGGCGGCGCGCGACGGGCATCGAGTGGGCTCCCCAAGCTTGGGTTGGCGTCCGTGGCGGACGAAGCAGTAGTCAGGGGTCCGGGTTCAGGGGTCACGCGGATGCAGTCATCCGGATCGAAGCCCCGAAATCCGAAATCCGAGACCGATGGTATTATCGCGGCGGCAACTGCGATCCAGGTTGGGCAGGCCGCGTGGCTTGCTGGTCGCGATTGAGCAATATCAGCACGTCCGGCGTAATATCGACCTGGTCCTGGGCGACGACCGGTTTGTTGATCTCGCGCAGCACGTCCTCGCGGCGATTCGGGTCGACCGGCTCGCCGTTGAATCGCAGCACCAGGCCGATGTTCTGCCGCTTCGCGTACATGTTCACCGCGTCGACCACCTCGAGATACGTCTGATAGTAGACTTTCGCTTCGCGCTCGAGGAACTCCTTCCGCAGGCGGCCCATCTTGAGCTGGAAGTCGGCCATCATGCGGGCCACCTCCTCGTCCAGCCGCTTGTATTCTGCGGTGCCCACGTTGTACGTGTTACGCTGCTGCTCGGCCTGGGCGATCTTTTCGCGGTCGGCCTTGAGTTGCCCCTCGATGGTTTCCATCTCCTTCTTCATGCTCTCCATGGAGGCGCGAAATCGCTCGTGCTTCTTGAAGATGTAGCTGATGTCGACCACCGCAATGCCGTACTTCGTGGCGTTGGCCCCCGCGGGGTTGGGCGCCTGGGCTTGGACGCCGTGGTTCGACACGGCGACGCTCAACGCAGCGGCCACGATAGGAACTACGTATAGGTTTCGCGCGGGATGTAGCGATGGCGTGCGGGAAAGAAGCTTTCTCACGTTCAGCACTCCTTGCTGTAAGCGGGTCGTCCGTGACGGTTCGTTGTGAGGCCAGGCGCCCGGCGCGCTCTCCGGCGAACGCGGCGCAGCAGACGGCATCGTCGTCTTCCTGGCTTGAAAAAGCGGGGCGTATTCTGGCGAGAAGCGCACGGCGCGTAAAGGCCATTTTCGTGGGTGCATCGTTGTCCGTGGTCCGTTGTCCGTTGTCCGTTGTCGAATTGGCCGTCCGTATTCCAACTTCGCGGCTTTTTCTCGATCGAACGGTGATAGCATTCTCGCGCGAGCATGCAACGTACAACGGACCACGTACAACGTACAACGAACAACGGACCACGGACCACGGACAACTAACAGCAGCTTCGCAATTCCGATTTTGACACCGAGCACACACAACGATACGCTCCGCCCCCCTTCCACCAATCCATGGAGGTCGTAGCTTGCCTGCCCTGCCCCGCGTATTGATCGTCGACCGGTCGGCCGAATCCCGTGAAGTCTTGCGGACGCTGTTGGAGCGCCGCGGAGCCGCGACGCTCGAAGCGGACCGGCCCGAACGAGCCATGCAGCTGGCCGACCGCTTCCAGCCCGATCTGATCGTTCTGGACGCCGACAGCGACCCCTCCGCAGGCGTCGCCACCGACAATCTCCGCCATCTCGCCGGCCGTACGGCCACGCCAATCGTCATTCTCGGCACGCTGCGGCGGGAACCAGGCCACTTGCCGCCGGGTCAAATTGTGGCCAAACCCTACCATTATGGCCCGCTGCTCCGTAAAATAGACGACTTGCTGGCCGCCGCGTGATGGCGACCGGTCAAGCTTTTCAACGGACTCCAGCACGCACGCTGCGCCGGTCGAACGCGCGGAGATTGCCAACGTGCCATCGCTTTTCGTCATCCAGGGCCGCGACCAAGGTACGCGATTCCGGCTTGAGGAGCCGCGCGTGATGATCGGCCGCGGCACTTCGAACGCCGTGCAACTGCACGACACGGAAGTCTCGCGCGAGCACGCCGAGCTGCGCCGCCGCGGTGACGTGTTCGTAATCCGCGATCTGGGCAGCTCCAACGGCACCTTCGTGAACGGCCGCTCCGCCAAAGAGCAGGAGCTGGCCAGCGGGGACCAGCTTCAGCTCGGGCGCACGATGCTCCTGTACACGGGCGTCACCGAGGGCCGCGTGGAAGACCTGGCCGACAAGGTCAACATCGTTTCGCGCCACGACGACGACGACGTGTCGCGAATCGTGCACGCGATGACGCAGTCGGAGGGGAGCGAAATCCTCGCCCCGCCAAGCGATGAAACGACGTCGCCGTGGCTGGCCCGCGCTCGCAGCAACTTGGAGATCATGTACCGCACCGCCCTGGCGGTCAGCCATACGCTCGACATCGACGAGCTGTTGGCGCGAATCATGGAGATGATCTTCGAGTGGGTCGACGCGGACCGGGGCTGCATCATGCTCAAGGACCTCGACACCGGGCAGTTGGTGCCCAAGGTGCGCCGCCACCGGCGTGGACTCCACACGGAGGAGCGGATCACCATCAGCCAGACGATCCTGGATTACGTGGTCGACCGCAATGAAGGCGTGCTCACCAGCAATGCCCGCGACGACGACCGCTGGGACGCCGCCAAGAGCATCCTGCGGATGGGCGTGCGGGAAGCGATCTGCGTCCCCATGCAAGGCCGCTACGACGCCGTGGGCGTGATCTACATCGATACCTCGATCACGCCGCAGCGGATGCTGCAGCAGGGGTCGGCCAATAAGTTCACCCAGGAGCATCTCAAGCTCATGATAGCGATCGGCCACCAGGCGGCGCTGGCGGTCGAAGACACGTCGTACTACAAAGCGATGGTGCAGGCGGAGCGGCTGGCGGCCGTCGGACAGACGATCGCCTCGCTCTCGCACCACATCAAGAACATCCTGCAGGGT
Organism: uncultured Planctomycetaceae bacterium; assembly: GCA_964532675.1. Taxonomy (GTDB): domain Bacteria; phylum Planctomycetota; class Planctomycetia; order Pirellulales; family Lacipirellulaceae; genus JABDGM01. The sequence continues at coordinate 592 of CAZHIV010000023.1, read as the reverse complement.
GTGCGCGGCGGCAGTTACCTCATCGAAATGGGCATGAAGGACCACGCCAAGAGCATCGGCGACGGCAACGTCGACTTCGAGGCCGCCAATAAAGCCGTCGGCATCATGCGCAAAGGATGGAGCATCGTCGAAAAGAATCAGGAGCGCATCTCGACGCTCGTGCTGGACATGCTCACGTTCAGCAAGGAGCGCGACCCGGTGCCCGAGGCGGCGGATCTCAACGAGCTTACCGCCGACGTGGTGGAGCTGATGAAAGCTCGCGCCGCGGAAGAAAACGTCGAGCTGGCCTGGCTTCCCGCTCCCACGATGCCGACGCTCATGTTCGATCCCGATTCGATGCACCGGGCGGTTCTCAATGTGATCACCAACGCAGTCGACGCCTGCCACGACCGCGAGCAGGGGCGCGTCGAGGTGTCGACCCAATTCAGCCAGGCCGAGCGGATGGCGCGCGTCGAGGTCATCGACAATGGCAGTGGCATCGAAAAGGAAGATTTGGAGAAGATCTTCGCCGTATTTGTCTCGCGCCAGGGCGGCCGCGGGACGGGCCTCGGATTGCCCGTCAGCCAGAAAATACTGCAGGAGCACGGCGGCC